>DAHVNW010000049.1 GCA_027319095.1 bacterium
AAAAATAAAAATAAAAATTTAGCCGCCAAAAGCTATGGAAGATAAGTATTTAAATAAAAGATTTGACATTTTATCCGAAAAAAATATCGACGCCGGTATTTTAGAAACCCTCGATTTTAAGTATAGGAATAGCAATACCGCGGTTACTATAGGCACTAAAGAATTTACTTCGGTCTGTCCGTGGACGGGACTACCAGACACGGCCGAGCTTTCTATTACTTATCTGCCTTATAAAAAATTGGTAGAAATGAAATCTTTAAAATATTATCTTTTATCTTTCAGGAACGTCGGAATTCTTCAAGAACATGCCGCAAACAGAATACTTAACGACCTGACTAAACTGCTCGAGCCGGAATTTATGGAAATAGAAGCGCGGTTTGAATCGCGGGGGGGGCTAAATACTTTAGTAAAGGTTAAATACGAAAAAGAAAACGCAAATTCTTAAACGAATTTTTTCAAATCCGCTATATCCTTTCGCGCCCGTATCTCAAAAATGTTATCCATCACGCTTTTATTTATAGAGTTCATTTTTAAGACTTCTTCTATCGAAACGCCGTATTTGTTTTTCAGCGCCGTATCTATCAAATAATCGCAAAAAACAAAATTTTTCGGCAGAAAACTGCCGTGCATATAAGTGCCGAAAAAATTTCCGGTTCTCGCACCCTCGGTGTTATCTTTTCCGTTATTTCCATATCCTTTCAATACCAAACCCATATAATTTTGAGTTTTTTCCAAATAAGTCCTTCCGCCGTGGTTTTCAAAGCCTACTAATGTCAAATGGCCCCATTTTACGGCTATATTGCCGGTAAATCTTGGATAGACGTATTCGGTATAGCCTTTGAACACCGAAATGCCTTTAATGATTTTATTATCGGCAGATTTATAATAGTCGCACAAAAGTTGATAGGCGCCGCATATTGCCAGCATTATTTTATTTTTTTCCACCGCTTTTAATAAAACATCCTTTTTGTTGTGGATAAAATCCTCATAAATTAAAGCCTGTTCGGCATCCTGTCCTCCGCCCATAAAAAAAACGTCGGATTTTTCCCATTCGTCTTTATGCCCCGTTTCCATCGAAATATTAAAAATCTTCGTTTCTATTCCGTAAAGGGAACATCTATACTTAAAATAGATTAAATTGCCCCCGTCTCCATAAATGTTCATTATTTCAGGATATATATCCACCGCCGTCAGTTCGAATTTTGTTTTCATTGCGTATATTTCCTTTTATATTTTATTTTTATATGTCCGATTGCGATATAGACGCAGAAATAAGTAGGGCAATATTTATATCCCCAAAATTGCCGATAGAAAATTATTTTTCTTGCATTTTTATCCGCACCTTAATATATACTTCGATTAGCTTACGGATAAAGTATCGCTTACGAGGAAATCCCGTGTTCATATAACTTTAAAGTCATTTTAAGGATTTCTATCGGCAACTTTGAGGTATTAGAAAAAGTTCAATTTAAAATAGAAATATGTTATTATAATTAAGGTCATGTCTTTATTATTAGAGTTAATCTCAAACAGATTAGAAAAAAACAAACAATCGGGACTATACAGAAAAATTCCCGAAATGGACGGTTGCTTTAAAAAACATAACGGTAATTTTAATTATAACACCGTCATAGTAAATCTTGCAACAAACGATTATCTGGGCTTATCCAAAAACGAAAGCGTAAAAAACGCGGCAAAAAAAGCCGTGGACGATTACGGAACTTCGGCGTCTTCGTCTTTTTTAATCTGCGGGCATTCCGATATCCACAGCCGCCTTGAAGAAAAATTGCGCGAATTTAAAGGAGGATATGAGGCTTGCGTTTTGTATCCTTCGGGTTATCAAGCCAACGCCGGGATAATCAGGTCGCTATCAAATATCGACCCGTTAAGAACATTCGCCGCATTCGACGAACTTTCGCACGCGTCTATTATCGACGGAGTTCTTTCGTCCGGCATAAAATTCAAAAGTTTTAAACATAACGATATAAACAGCCTCGAAAGCATATTGGATAAACATAATAAATATGAAATTAAGCTCGTTATAACCGAAGGGGTTTTTAGCATGGACGGAGATATCCCTGATTTGCCCGGCATTCTGAATATTGCGGAAAAATACAGGGCATTAAGTATTGTGGACGACGCCCATGCGACCGGAACTATCGGGGAAAGCGGCGGAGGCAGCGTCGATTTTCATAAAGGAAAAGCAAAACCGGACGTTATTATAGGAACTCTGGGTAAAGCCCTTGCGTCAAACGGGGCTTTCGTAATCTCGAACCGGTTAATAAGCGAATACCTGATTAATTTCGGCAGGGCGTTCATATTTTCCACGGGAATCCCGCCGTCTTCGGCGGCATCAAGCCTTGAAGCGCTGAGGATTGTAGAAGAAAATCCAGGACTCGTAAAAAAATTGAGCGATAGTTCGGAATATGCGCGCTTATATTTAAAAGAATGCGGTTTAAATACTCTCGCTTCGACTACTCATATAATCCCGGTATCGATAGGAGAAGAAAATACGGCCGTTTTAATCGAAAAGGAATTGCTTGATGCCGGCATTTACCTCAAAGCGGTAAGATACCCTTCAGTTCCCAGAAAAAGCGCGAGATTGCGGCTTGGCGTGAATACCGCTATAGATAGGGCGACCCTGGAATTCTCGTTAAAAAAAATATCGGAAATCGTCGGCAGGCATAAAATAGCTTAACCCACCTTTTAGAGACTATAAAAATTGATTCAACAAATTATAAATATAAGACGGGCATCTTTAGTCTCCTAAAAAACAATGTTTTTAAAGCACGGAAACAAAGATATGCGGTACTTCGTTCAACATAAGCTTATATAGAAGTCTATCTATATTTAGATGCGTACAAAAATGAAAAATGCCGGAAAATAAATTTCTAACGGCGGGTTAATGGTATATAAAAAATATACGTAAACACAGGGTAAACGTATGATAGATAAACGCAGGGTAAGGAAAAATTTTTCCGGCGCAGGAGATTATGACTACTATACGTCTTACCACAACATTGCTTTAAAAAATATTGCTGCGGCGGTTAAAAATCTTTTATCGGACAAAAATCATTTAAAGCGCTTAAATATTCTTGACGCTGGATGCGGGACTGGACAAGGATATTTAGCGTTAATAGACGCTCTTCCGGGGATTCCTTTCGACTATTTCGGATTAGACTTTGCTTTTGAAATGCTTAAAAAAGCCAAAACAAAATTAAACGGAGCAAAAATAAAAAAAGCCAATTTTTGCTTAATATGCGCAGATGCTGAATTTTTGCCTTTCGGCGGGAAGAAATTCGACGTAATATTTTCCAATATGACTCTACACTGGCTCGAAAACATGGATTTTTTCTTAAATAAATGCAATTTTACGCTAAAAGACAAAGGAACAGTTATCCTGTCTTTTTTAATTTCTGGAACGCTAAAAGAATTCGAGGAAAATTTTAAAAATATTTTAAGCGATTCTATAAAGCTTCATGCGTTTCCCGACTTAGCGCATATTGAGGAAAAGATATGCGAGGCAGGCTTAAAAATAGACCGCTTCGAGGAAATGGAATATATAGAAACGGCTAAATCTTCATTGGAACTTCTTAAAAGAATTAATAAACTTGGAGCAAAAAATGCCGTCAACGAAAAACAACTAAGCGCATCCTCTCTCAGACGCAGAATCGCCGATTACGATAAATATTACCGCAACGACGAGCAGTTAGTTTACTGTACTTATAAAATTGCTTTTTTTGCGCTTAAAAAAATATAAATAAATATAGAACCTATAGCAGCTTAATATAAGCTGCTATAGGTTCGCAAATACAGGTTCAAATCTTCGGCGTTTATTTTAACGGCCAACTACCGCAAAATGGTCTCTCCTGTTTATTGCATAGCAAACTCTTGTATGCGCCATGCATAAAGGTTTTTCTTTTCCGTAGCTTATAGTTTTAAGCCTGCCTGCTGAAACGCCAAGGTCTTGAAGATATGCTTTAGCGGCGTTTGCCCTTCTCCAGCCGAGGGCAAGGTTGTAGGCCTCCGAACCTCTTCTATCGCAATTTCCCTGAATCTGGACGGCAATATTAGGATTATACTTAAGATAAATTGCGTCTTTTTTAAGTATCATCTTATCTAACGGCGTAAGGATAGATTTGTCGAAAGCAAAATGAATGTTGTTGGAATTGGCCTGAATATTATAATTCGAAAGCCAGGGATACCTCTTGAGATAAGCCGGAACCTGGGAAACCTGCGGGGTCGGCATGGGTTTAACGGCAACTGCCGGTTTTTTTGCAGGCGGCAAAGCGCTTGAAGACGTCTTGGTTACCCTGGGCGCACAGCCAGAAAGAACGGCCGAGACTCCGAAAGCTACACCGAGAATAGAAAGACCAATTTTTGCTTTTTTGTTCATCATAAACTCTCTCCTTAAATTAAATTAATTAACTTTTAAAATTAAATAGGCATATGTCTTTACGCAAAACAAACCGTATAAAAATGCTGTTTAATCACCTTTTAATATATATATATCATTATTTAAAAAAAAATCAATAGTTTTTTTAACTGCGGAAACAAACTGTGGAAACATATTGAATTTTTCCAACAATTCTGTTATATATAAATATATATGGAATATAAAGATTATTATAAAATACTTGGCGTAGATAAAACTGCTTCTGCGGACGAAATAAAAAAAGCGTATAGAAAACTTGCAAGAAAACATCATCCGGACGTCAACCCCAACGATAAAACCGCCGAATCAAGATTTAAAGAATTACAGGAAGCATACGACGTTTTAAAAGACGATAATAAACGGAAAGAATACGACGAACTCGGAACTAACTATTTTAACTTTAAAAACGCCGCCGCGGGCAGAGGAACTGGACAAGGGCAATATTATTACGATTATTCGGGGGGCGGGGCTTCTGGCTTCAATTTCAATTATAATAACGCAGGCGGAGGAACCGGATTTAATTTCGAAGACATATTCTCCGATCTTTTTAACAGGTCTGCAAAAAAACAGGGACCGGCAAGAGGAAACGATTTGATGGCCTCGCTCGAAATATCCGTCGTAGAAAGCGTTAAAGGAACGGAAAAAATAATTAACCTTAACGGCGAAAAAATAAAAGTTAAAATCCCTGCCGGAATTCAAGACGGCGGGAAGATAAAACTTTCCGGAAAAGGCTCAGCAGGTTTGAACGGAGGTCCGGGCGGAGATTTATACATAACTATTTCAATATTAAACGACGCCTTATACGAAAGAAAAGAAAACGATATTTATCTCAATAAAAAAATAAAGCTAACGGAAGCCGTCCTTGGAGGAAAGGTCGAGATATCGGCGATAGACGGAAAATTTATGCTGACTATACCAGCCGGTACGCAAAACGGGACAAAATTCCGCATACCTAAAAAAGGAGCGGCGAACATTTCGGGGAAAAAAACCGGAGATTTAATAATTATAGTTTACGTCGAAATTCCTTCGGGCATTTCCGACAAGTCTAAAAAAATATTCGCAGAGCTTTCAAAAGAAGGAATTTAAATATGGACTATTTCATTAATCTTATAAACTTTTGCGGCGAAATTAATTTAAAAGACGAATCCGCAATGTTTTTCGTCGACGAGGGATTAATTTCCGTCGAGCGCCGCGGAAACGAATTTTATATAGACGGCGAAACTGCCGGCACCCTTAAACTTATTTCCGAAATTAAGAACGAACTTGGGGCCAACGACGAAGGAGTATCCGTCATATTAAATTTAAGGGAAAGAATTATGGATTACCAGGAAAAATTAAAAACGATATTCGAAGCCATAGATAAATCCAAAAGCATAGACGAACTTTTATTCGTTATTAGCAATAGCGAAGCGTTTCTAAACGACGTAATTAAAAAAACTGCCGGAAACAGAAAATAGGGCTATTTTTATTTAATTAATAATGAGGAGAAAATATTGAACGATAATTTGACGTCTCAAATTAGAAAATTAATATATAACAACGAAACGGCAGAACTTCCGGACGATTTGCTGTTGCCGGTATACGAACTTTCCGGCGCCCCGCTTCTCGAACTTTTTTCTTTATCCTTAGAACTAAAAGAAAAATATACCGGCAAAAAAATAAATTTTTGTTCCATAGTAAGCGCTAAAACAGGAATCTGTTCCGAAGACTGCGCGTTCTGCGGACAATCCGCCGTCGCAGGCAAAAAAGAAAAAAAAATTAAAGTAAACCCATTAATGTCGGCCGCCGAAATAGTAGAAGCCGCTAAAATTGCAAAAAACAACGGGGCAAACGAATTTTCCATAGTTACGAGCGGAACGTCCGTGAACGACGAAAAAGAGCTTAACGTTATAGCCGAAGCCATCCGGACTATCAAAAGCGAAGTCGGCATTGTTCCTTGCGCGTCTCTCGGCCTCATGAAATACGACCAGCTACTTTTCTTAAAAAACTCGGGGCTCGAAATTTTTCACCACAATATAGAAACTAACGGCGAATATTTTCCAAATATATGTTCTACTCATTCTTTCGAGGATAACCTGGCAACAGTAAGAGCGGCAAAAAAAGCCGGGCTTAAAGTGTGTTCCGGCGTTATAATAGGAATGGGCGAATCCAAATTGGACAGAATTAAAATGGCTAAAGAAATTAAACGGCTCGGCGTGGACAATATACCGGTTAATTTTTTAAATCCAATTAAAGGAACGCCCCTTGAAAACAACGAACCGCTTACGCCAATGGAATGCCTCAAAACGCTTGCGATATTCAGGCTCGTTAATCCGGCAAAAAATATACTTGCGCAGGGCGGCAGGGAGTATAACCTTCGCCAACTGCAACCCCTTGCGCTTATGGCGGGAGCCAACGGAATGCTCCTCGGCAATTACCTGCTTACTTCCGGCAGAAATCCCGATTTAGACTTTGAACTTATAAACGATTTAGGTTTTGAACCTAACGAAATTAACCGTTCAAATCAATATACCTAAAAAAATATGCTCAATTACTAAATATGCCTAACGACAAAAAAGCCCTCGGCATAGACTTCGGGTTAAAAAGAATAGGACTATCGTTAAGCGACGACACAATGACTGTAGCATTTCCGTTTAAATATATAATTAACGAGTCTTTAAAAAAAACTATCCTGCTTTTAAGTAAAATCATAAGCGAAGAAAATATAGGTTTAATAGTCGTCGGCATGCCGATAGGATTAAAAGGAAAGCAAACCGAAATATCCTTAAAAATAAACGAACTTATTTCCGAATTAAAAAAAGCTACGGAAAATGGGCCCGAAATAACCGTTTATGACGAAAGATTCTCGTCGGTTCAAGCGCAAAAAAGCCTTATAGAACAAAATATAAAAAGAAAAAAAAAGAAGGAGAAAATAGATTCGGTCGCTTCTTCTTTTATATTGCAGTCTTATTTAGACAGGCAAAAACAACGAAAAGAGATATTTTAGCTAACCGAGGGTGAGTAAATGTGCTATTTCGACTATGCCCTATATAAGCGTGCTAAAAAAATAACTTTTATTTTAAACATAGCCGCCCCGTTAATTATTATAGGATATCTTTTTTTTTATGCCTTTACTCCGCAATCTTTTAAATATGAAAAACCAAAAATAATAACAATTTCCGAAGGGGATTCATTAAAAAAAGTAACGTTTAGGCTCTATCGAAAAGAACTTATAAACAATCCTTATTTATTCTACTTTATCGGGTTTATAACCGGATATTCGAGGTATATTCAAGCCGGAGCTTATTACGTATCCATAGACCAATCACCTGCCGATGTTTACCACGAATTTGTCAACGGTAAAATCGCTACGGCTAAAATTATCGTTCCGCCCGGTTCTAACATATTTGAAATAGCTTCGATACTTTCCAAACATAAAATTACCGGAAAAAAACCTTTTTTAAAAGAATGCTTCGATAAAAAATTCCTTTTGAGCATTAAAGTCGATGCAAAAAGCGCCGAAGGTTTTTTATACCCCGACACTTTTATTTTTAAAATAAATTCTAAACCGCAAAGCGTAATCAAAGAGATGGTAAGCGATTTTTTTAAAAAAACAAAAAACCTCAAGCCGGCTTTAAACTATAAAGATTTAATCATTGCATCGCTTATAATCAAAGAAGCCGACGAGAAAAAACAAAAAACCGCGGCTATTATTTCTTCGGTCATACATAACAGGCTTAAAATAAACATGCCTCTCGATATAGATTCTTCATCTATTTATGCAAAGAATTTGATAGTTTATAAAAAATATTTTCGAAGCGCCGACAAGTTTAAACTCTTTCTTCATATTCAACCGCAATACCTCAAAATAAAATCCCCGTATAACACCTATCTTAATTATGGGCTTCCGCCTACGCCGATAGCAAATCCAAATTTAGAAGCCATTAGGCTGGCTATGAACCCTCCAAAAACAAAATATTTATATTATATATCCGCAAAAAGCGGCAGGACTATATTTTCCGCCAACCTTGCCGGACAGATAAAAAACATTGACAAATATCTTAAAAAATAATTTAATAATATTAATTTAATCAAAAACAATTATAATAATATGCTACTCATGTTATTAAATTAATTTTTATTAAGGAGGATTTTTCAATGAACTTTAAAAATAGAAAGTATAAAAAAGTTTCGTACAATCCTAAGTTTAAGATATTAACATTGGTTTTATTTCTTCTTTTGCCGGTTATCGCTTTTTCCGGATGCGCAACTACGGCAGGAAATGGAACTAGCGCGAGCGGATTGTCATCCGGCAACGTAGCTTTAAGCACCAAAATGAGCTCGAGTATATTCCTGCAACCGGTACCTTCCCAAGATAAGATAGTATATGTAAGCGTCAGAAACACATCGACCGCCATAGGGCTTAACTTCAAGAACGAACTTATTTCCGAATTAATTAACGAGGGCTACCGCGTAACTAACAATCCTCAGAAAGCCAACTTTATGCTTATGTCTAATGTCCTTTACATAGGTAAAGAATCGAAAAAATATACAGTTGCAGGCGCCCTGGCCGGCGGCTTCGGCGGCGCCTTTGCAGGTTCCAGGTATAACTCTGGTACGTCCATGATAGCCGGCGGAGCACTGGGAGCATTAGCGGGCGGTATAATAGGCTCTTTGTTTAACAGTAAAAAATATATGATGATAGTCGATATCCAGCTGGAACAAAGACAGGCTGGAACCTATACTACAAATTCTACGAATGCAAGTCAGGGTATTGCAAGTCATGTTACGACATATAACGCAGGCATAAAAAACTGGGCTATATACAGAGACAGAGTCATATCGCAGGCAGCGGCAATGAATCTGATATTCTCATCCGCGGAACCTTTATTGAAACAGCAAATGGCGCACTCAATCGCAAACTTAATGCCTTAAAAATTATAATTAATTAATAATAAAGGATTATGCATTATTCAAATACTGCGCAATCCTTTATTATCGTTAGCAATTCTGTAATTATGAGGGCACGCCAAAATTAGGATATTCCTGCTTTGCCGCCGCAAATCCGACGCAAATCAATAATAACCCCCGTCCGGCGACATAGAAGGCATCACGGCTTCCTGCAATATAGAATTATTTTCGTAAATATATTGCATAATGTAAACTACCTTGCCGACATTCTTTCCGTATTGAAGTTTTTCGTATTCACCCGGAATATATTTAAGCGTCTTAAATAAAATCGGGTATCCGTATAGATTTTTTAGAATCAAAGCGCTTAAAGGTATGACAACGGAACTATCGGCGATTGCAAGTTCCATCCAGCATACGCCGGAAGCGTTAAAAACGGCTTCATATTTAACTTTATTAAAAGTGTATTCGTAAGCCTTTACTCTGGAGTTTTTATAATTATACTGCGATAGGTCAGGCTCTAACAAATAAAGCTTGCTTAAAGGAATTCTTTTCATATGGTATTGCGACTGCATTTTTTTAAAAGTATTTCCAACTTGCGCGTAACTGCTTGCGGGATTAAAAGCAAAAATTGCCGCGATTAAAATCTGCATTAAAATAACCGCTTTTAAAAAAATAAAATTTTTCTTTTTCATGT
>DAHVNW010000004.1 GCA_027319095.1 bacterium
AAAGACGACGTTATAAGAAGAGATTTTACAATAAATACGTTAGCGTTTTCGATTAATCCGGAAGATTTTTTGGAGCTTAAAGATTATATAGGCGGATTATCGGATATTTTTAAAAAAAAAATCAGGGTTTTGCATGCGTTAAGCTTTATAGACGACCCTACGAGAATTTTCAGGGCAGTTAGGTTCGAGAAAAGGCTTAAATTTAGAATCGACGGTAAAACTTTAGAATTATTAAAGGCCGCTTTAGACGAAAATGTTTTGGATAAAATTTCCGGCAAAAGAATAACCGCCGAATTAACTATTTTGCTGAAAGAAAAAAAACCGGAAATTTATCTCGCAAGGTTGGACAGCCTGGGAGTTCTCAGCCATATTTACGGCAAGTTAAGATTCACCAAAAAAAATAAAATAGTTTTTAGTAAAATTTCGAATTACTTCGATAATCCTAAGAATATATCTGTTTCCAGATTAAGAAGAATATACAAAGAAATAGAGGCGGACATATTTTATAAGGCCGAAATTTTTTCGGGGTTAAATAATACGGAATTTAATGAAGCCGCTAAAAGATTGAATATGGGCGGCAAAGTCGAGAAGACTTTAAAAACGATGTATTCCGGACTTGAAATGATAAATAATTTAGAAAAAAATAATTTTTTATATTTAAATAAAAAACCTGCGGAAATTTACGATAATTTAGATAAAATATGCATAAGAAGTATTTTATTTTATTTATTTCAAGAAAGCGGAAAGGATGCCGCAGGTTTTAATTTTAGGCGAATTGCGGTAAAATATATAAATAAAGTAATATTTATCAAGCCGTCGGTCAACGGAAACGATATTAGGGCATTAGGAATATGCGAAGGCCCGCTATACGGAAAAATATTAAGCGAAATAAAAAACTTGAAGATAAGCGGTAAATTAAAATCTAAGGAAGACGAAATAAAATACATTAAAGAGAAATATTTAAAAAATAATTAAAAATTTAAGTTAAAAGTAAAAAAGCCAGAAATTGGAGGCGGACGATGCTCGAATTTAACTTTAAAAACGTCCTAAGTTCCGTGACGGGCGAAAACGGATTGGAAGAATCGGAAATAAGGTCTTTCGAAGGCGAACTGGTGTCGGCGAGAAGAAATCTTAACGAACTTAGGCGCGGCCGCGAGATAGGTTTTTACGACGAGATATCGGATATAGGAATGGTGGATGCAGTAAAAAAAGCGGCGGAAAAATTGTTTTCCAAAGACATAGCGACCCTTTATGTTTTTGGTATGGGGGGTTCGTCTCTCGGCGCCTTATTTTTAAAGGAAGCATTAACGGGATTTTATAATCGTCCCCAAAAAAATAGAAAGGTAAACGTTATTTTTTCCGAGAATATAGATCCTGCTTATATTAAAAATAGTTTAGACGCCATAGACGTTAAAAAGACCGTATTTTGTTTCGTGTCTAAATCCGCGGATACTATAGAAGTCGTGTCCCAATTTTTTATAATCAAGGAAATTTTGGATAAAACCGTTAAAAACCCTAAGGACAACTTAATGTTTATAACGGATAAAGAAAGCGGGTTCTTAAGGCGCTATGCCGCCTACAACGGTATCGAGACGTTAGATATAGCAAAAAACGTAGGAGGCCGGTATTCCATAGTTACCGCCGGGACCCTTTTTCCTGCATATGTTATGGGCTTTGATATCGAAAAATACCTTCACGGAGCTTTATCATACAGGGATAATATTCTAAACAAAGGGGTTTTCGAAAATAATCCGGTTTATACCATGGCGGAGGTAATTTACCTTTTTTACGCAAAAAGGAAGCGCAATATATTCGTTCCGTTTGTTTACAGCGATTACCTCAGGGAATTTTCAAGATGGTTCAGGCAGCTTTTTGCAGAAAGCCTTGGAAAAGATTTAATTTCGCCTACCCCTGTCCCGGCGGTAGGCGCTACCGACCAACATTCCCAGCTTCAGCTCTATATGCAGGGTCCTCAGGATAAACTGATAGGGTTTTTCTGCCTTAAGGATTTCGGGAGCGATTTTTCTATTAATTCTGGCGAATTTAAAGAATTCGACTATTTAAACGGCAAAAAATTGTCGGATATACTTATGAACGAATTAAAAGGAGTTGAGCTGGCGCTTGCTATCAATAAAAGACCGTCTTTCAGGGTCACCCTGGATAAAATAGACGAATTTAGCATTGGCGAGCTTTCCTTTATGTGCATGGAGGCGGTAGCCGTTCTTGGAATGCTATTAAAAATAAATCCGTTCGACCAGCCTGGCGTGGAGAAAGGAAAGAAGTTCGCTTATCTTTTAATGGGAAGGAACGACGATTCGCTTTCTAAAGAATCGGAGGAATTAAAAAGGCTTAGCGAAATTCCAGATTTGCCTTATTAAATTCTTTATGCTTAGAAAAATTATAGCTATAGGCGGCGCGACATGCTCCGGAAAAACTGAAATCTCTGTTGAATTATCTAAGCTGTTTCCGGTAGAAATAATAAATTTCGATTCCGTGTGTTTTTACCGGTATTTCGATATAGGAACGGCAAAGCCGGATAATAAAATAAGAACTGCGGCCAGGCACCATCTTATAGATATAAAAAATCCAGACGAAGAATATAATGCGCGCCTGTTTTCGGAAGACGCTGCCGCCCTTATAGAAGAAATAACCGCGCGCGGAAAAATACCGCTTTTTACCGGCGGAACCGGATTATACATGAAGTCTTTGCTTTACGGACTTTCTCCGGTTCCGGAAATAGATAAAAACGTTTACAGGAAAAAAGCGGTCGAACTTATCCGCGAAATCGGAACGGAAGCCGTTTATGAAATGTTAAAAAAAATAGATCCGGAATATGCAGCAAAAATCTCGAAGTCTGATAGCCAAAGAATAGCTAGAGCATATGAAGTATATGAAGCTACCGGTAGGCCATTTTCTTATTATCTTGCAGAAAAACCTTTCGGCAGGCCTCTTTACGATTATAAATATTTTTACTTAAACCCTCCGAAAGATTATTTAAAATCCTGCATAGAGGAAAGGACTAAATGGATTATAAAGAAAGGCTTGGCCGTCGAAACAAAAAAAATTTTGGATATGGGATACCGGCGGGATTTAAAGCCTTTTAATAGCATCGGTTACAAGGAATCCCTGATGTATTTAGACGGCAAGATAAAGACGGAGGAAGATTTGTATTTAAAAATCGTTTCTTCTACGGTAAAATATGCAAAGAGACAGGCTACATATTTTAAAAAGACGGAAAACGGGACGGAGGTAAATTTTACGGATTTAAGTAAAAAAACGGCGTTTATAGCAAAAAATATAGAAGGTTTTTTGAAATGACGCAGAAGGCATTGCTCATAGGTATTAACACGGCCGGTACCGGCAGGGAAAAAAGCATGGATTCGCTTAACGAACTTGCGATGCTTTCCGAAACCGCCGGAGCCGAAAACGCTTATAAGATAATAAAAAATATAAAAAAAATAGATCCGGCTTATTATCTTTCCAAAGGGATGCTCGACGAAATAAAAAATGCCGCCGTTTCCGAAAATGCCGACATCGTCATTATAGACGCGTCGCTTAGTCCGGCGCAGGAACGGAATCTTTCTGAATATTTCGATTTAAACGTAATAGACAGAACGAGGCTTATATTAGATATATTTGCCGTTCACGCAAGAACGGCGGAAAGCAGGCATCAGGTCGAGCTTGCAATGATGAACTATTTAATGCCCCGCCTTAAAGGTTTCGGCACGATGCTTTCGAGAACGGGAGCGGGGATAGGCACGAGGGGTCCCGGCGAAACCAAACTAGAAACCGACAGGAGAAAAATAAGACAAAAGATTACTCATATTAAGGAAAAACTTAAACTTTCCGAAAAAACCCGTCTGCTGCACAGGATAGGAAGAGGGAAACGAGGCCTGCTCACAGCGGCCATAGCTGGCTATACGAACTCGGGCAAAACTACCCTCATGAAAGCTCTAACTGGAAAAGGGGATCCTGGCGAAGATAAACTTTTTGCCACCCTGGGCACTAAAACGGCTTCTATTTACGATCAGGTAAGAAGAAAAAAAGTTATAATATCCGATACCGTAGGCTTTATTCAAAATTTGCCGCTTTTTTTAGTGGAATCCTTTAAAGCTACGCTGGAAGAAACGGTTAATTCGGCCTTACTGATACACGTTATAGACCCTCTTCAAGCCGATGCGGAAAATAAATCCGAAGAAGTTATGAAAATTTTGGGGGAAATAGGCGAAGGAGGAAAAAATATTATTACCGTATTAAATAAAATAGACCTTATTTCGGAAGACCAGGCCTTTTTTTTAAAGGCAAAATATGAAAGATTGACAGGAAAGCCGGTTATTGCTGTATCGGCCAAAACAGGAAAAAATTTGAATTTATTAAAAGAAAAAATATTCGAATCTTTATAAAACAACGATGTTGTGAGGGAACCGAATTGAATTCTGTTCCCTAATAGAGGAAAATTAAAAATGCAAAACACAAAACCCTGTATGTTTATTTTAGCTTTTTCATTGTCGATTTTATTGGGCCTGATATCCGTATTTTTTTGCGAAAAGGCATTTTGTATGGGTATCGGGACAAAAACTTACATCATAATTCGCGGGAAAAGCCACGCGGGCGGGCTGCAATCTTTAGCGGTAAAACGCGCCGTCGGGCTTTCCTTAAAAAAAGCGGTTAAAAGGCTTATCGGCAAAAAACAGTACTTAAATAAAAACAATATCGCTATTCTGAAAAAAGAGGTTTTCCCTTATAGCCTTAAATATATATATTCTTTTAAAATTTTTGAAGCGAAGAGGTATCTTAACCTTTACTATATAGACTTAAATGTTTATATCAGGAAAAAAACTTTAATAAGAAGATTGAAAAACTCGGGATTTAAAATTATTTTAAGGCGGCAAACGAAATCTAAAAAAAACCGTTACGGCGTTTTTTACGTTAAATTTATCGGAAATTTCAGCTACGCGGATTCAAATAAATTTCAAAAATTGATGATTAAATATTCGAAGCACTTAAAAAATCTTTACATATCTTCCTTTTCCGGCAATTTTGCGGAAATAAAAGTTTTATATTACGGAAACATAATAAGACTGCTTAAAAGAATAAAGCCGCTCATAAGAACATATTTGAAGGCAAAAATATATCCGGCTAAAAACGGCTTAATCATAGTGGAGGTGAAGTAAGTTCAGAACAGCCCGAACATATTTTTTAAGGAAGTAATAGCGACGGTATTTAAATAAAAATTAAGTATGGCATATAAAAAAATGCTTGTAATAAGAGGAACGAAAAAATAAGAGTAAATATTTTTATCTCTTTCATATAAAACGCCTAGCGCAAGAGATATAGGCGGCGCTCCTATGAACATCTGCCCTATGAAAAGCCCTATTACGGGACCGTATTTTTCAATGTATTTATGGGCTTTTTTGCCCTTCCTGGAAGAGCCCATTTTGCCGATCCATTTTATGGATTTAAGTTTCATGCCCGCGTAAAAAAGGAATGTGCATAAAAGCGTTTCCGATACCGTAATTAAGATAATGCTGACGTACGGATTTAATTTATTATATACGGCGTAAGCGGTAGATACGTATTTGCCGCCTATTAGAGGGATAACGTTGATTGCCGTCATTATGAAATATTTATAGCATAAAGGCTTTAGAAATGTTTTATTAAGCATAATGCATTTTGTTTTTAGAAATTAATTTGATATAATTATATGTATAAACTATACATTTGTAAATTATAAAATATATTTAAACGAATTTATGTATTATTTTACGCCCGCGTCCGATATGTTCGAAACGGCAGATTCTATAGTTATATTCATAGAACTTGCCGGAGTAAAAAAAGAAGATATAAACGTCGAAATCAACGGATGCCGCATAGAAATAACCGGGATTAAGCGGCGCGGCGAAAGGGCGGACGAATATAATTTCCAAAGAATGGAAAGGACGTTCGGTTTTTTTAAAAGAAATTTCGAGCTGCCGAAAACGTCGGACAGGAATTCCATAAGCGCGTCTTTTTCCGAAGGGCTTTTAGAAATAATAATACCTAAAAAAAATAGGAATGACGGATTCAGGGTTGCATGTATAAAAATTACAGATTAAAAATTTAAAAAAAACGGGGACGGTAAAACCAAATCATGTTTAATTTAGACTATTATGAAGATAAATTATCGGAAAGCGGATACAGGGTATTGACCATATCTATAGAGGAATCGAAGCGGAGAAAACATTATTATCTCGGTCTGGAGCATATATTTTACGCTTTAACTTTAGTGGACGAAGATCTTCTTAACGAGATATTTCTCGAATTGAAAATCGACAAAAAAAGAGTTATGAAACTTCTAAACGATTATATGCTTGCGTCCGAACAATATATAGGCGAGGGCATGAAGATTCCGCTCCAGACCAGAAACCTGTTTAAAAGCGCTTACGATTACGCGCAGAGTTCCGGAAGAAACCTTATAGAATCTACCGATTTTTTAATGGTTATGTTTCAGGAGCCGAATTCTGCGCCGATAAGGGTATTCAAGAACCTTGGCGTAGATTCCGTGATAATTGCAGATAAAATTTTTCAAAAGATGAGGGAAAGACGGAATAGAAGCGACGAAAACAGAAGAAAATACGACCTGCCTTATACTTTAAGGCAGCACGCAATAAACTTGAGCAAACTCGCCGTTATGGATAAACTGCCGTTGGTATTCGGTAGGGAGGAAGAGATTACGAGGCTGATGGAAATATTATGCCATATAGACAGGCCTAATTCAGCCGTTATCATAGGCGAGCCGGGCGTCGGGAAAACCGCCGTGGTGGAAGGACTTGCAAGAAAAATAGAGCTCGAGCCATACAGCGTTCCTCCCAGACTCAGAAATAAAATTATAGTTAATCTCCAGATGAATTCTTTGGTCGCCGGTACCGTTTTCAGGGGCATGTTCGAAGACAGGATGGAAAAAATTATAAACGAGCTTAAGTCCCGGAAAAATATAATATTATTTGTGGACGAAGTCCATTCTATTATAGGAGCGGGTTCTGCCATAGCGGTTCCGAGCGATGCCGCCAATATATTAAAATCTTCTCTTGCCAGGGGCGAAGTGCAAATCATAGGCGCTACCACGCTGTCGGAATACAAAGAATTCATTGCCGAAGACGAAGCGCTTGCAAGGCGCTTTAGGATAGTTAACGTTCAGGAGCCTACCGTCGAAGATACAAAAAGAATACTTTACGGTTTAAAAAGAAGATTTGAAGATACTTACGGCGTCGAAATAGAAAATTCCGCGCTCGACGAGTCTTTAAGACTATCTTCCCGCTATTCTAAATCCTTAAGGCTTCCGGACAAGGCTATCGGCTGGATAGATTCCGGCTGCGTAAAAGCCGAAATTTACAACGACGACAGGGTCGTTAAAAAGGAAAACATTTATCAGGTTATTTCTCAGGAAACAGGTATGCCAGTGGATTTAATAAAAAGAGACGTATTAGAAAGATTTCAGGATATTGAGGATTTTTTTTCCAAAAGAATAGTCGGGCAGAAAGATGCCGTTAATTCGCTTGCCAAACATTTAAGGCTTAATAAAGGCCCATTAAAGGGAAACTTTAACAGGCCGGACGCGGTTCTCCTTTTTCTTGGTCCGACGGGCGTCGGTAAAACCGAAACTGCAAAGGCTATGGCGGAATACCTGTTCGGTTCGGGAAGAAACGTTATAAGAATAGATATGTCTGAATATAAAGACGGCTCGATTGCGGTAGATAAACTGATAGGCATGCCGCGGGGCATAGTAGGCTCTTCCAGGGGAGGAATATTGACGAATCAGGTAAAAGACAATCCCTATTCGGTTATACTTTTAGACGAAATAGAAAAAGCGAGCGATTTGGTATTCAACCTTTTTCTTCAGGTCTTCGACGAAGGCTTTCTTACTGACGGCAGAGGTAAAAGAGTTTATTTTTCCGATTCGGTCATAATAATGACTTCCAATCTCGGGTCGCACGAATTTTCAAGGTTTACGAAGCCTCTTGGATTTATCGAATCCGGCGATATAGTTAAATCTCTAAAAGGGACTATAAATAAAGAAATAGAAAACTTTTTTTCGCCGGAATTCATAAACAGGATAGACGACATAGTGATATTTTCGCCGCTTACTAAAGAAGAAGTCAGGCGCATTGCGCAGATGCACATAGAAACTATTAATAAGACGATGTCGGAATACCAGAAAGAAGTTATAGTAACAGTTGATGCATTAAATAAACTCGTCGAAACCGGATACAGCGCAAAATTCGGCGCAAGGTTTTTAAAGCGCACAATAGACGACATAATAAAAGTTCCTTTAACTTTAAAATGGAAAGAAGGCGATTTATTTGCCGCAGATGTTGCGGACGGCGAAATCACGGTTACCGTTACGGCGGACAAGAATGCCGGAAAGGACAATAAAGATAATTTAAAAAAGGATAAGAACGGAAAAGAAAAATATAAAGAGGAGCCGGACTATGTTTGAAGAAGGCGATAAAAGAAAATTTAAAGTCATAGACAAAAGAATAAACGGCAAAGCCGAACCGGAAGCCGGAATCAAAAGCGGGGCCGAAGAAGAAAAGAAAGATAAAGCTAAGGAAAAAGCGGAGGAATCGGAAGCAAATAACGGCGGCATAGATTTCTCGAAAAACGGCGAAGAAATTAAAGAATCTAAAGAAATTAATGGCGGAACCGAATCAGTGGCCGCCGGTTTCGAAGCCGGTTTCGCCACTTTTATTTATTCTTTAAATACGCAGGCTTTGCTTTTTATGGGGAAAATACCTAATCCTGTAACAAAAAAATACGAAAAAGAATTAGATGCGGCAAAATACCTCATAGATATCATAGATATGCTTTCTAAAAAAACTAAGGGAAACCTCGACGAAAACGAAGCAAAGCTTATCGAAAATATCTTATATGACCTTAGGATGGCATATATTTCCGAGAAAAAATAAAGGGGTTAAAATATTATAGTATGAACTTAAATAATTTTACCATTAAAGCGCAGGAATTAATAGAACTTACGATAAACACGGCTAAAGAAGCAAAAAATCCCGATATAAACGATTTGCATCTTTTATATGCTCTTTTAAATTACGACGAAAACAGTATAGCGGCATCCGTTTTAAAAAAGATAGGCATAGATATAAAGTCGTTTTCTAAAGAAACGGAAAATGCCCTGTCAAAACTCGCCGTAGTCGAAGGAGGAATGGAACCTGGATTTTCCTCCTCGTTAAAACGCATAATCGATGCCGCCGAAAAAAATAAAAACGCGATGAAAGACGATTTTGTTTCGGTAGAGCATTTCGTTTTAGCATTATTCGACTTTAAGGATACCAGGTCTTACGAAATTTTAACGAGATTCGGTTTAAACAAAGAATCGGTATTAAAAGCTTTAACGGATATCAGGGGCAATTCCAGGGTTACGGACCAAAATCCCGAAGACAAGTATCAGGCATTGGAAAAATATACCGTCAATTTAACGCAGCTTGCAAAGTCCGGAAAAATAGACCCGGTTATAGGCAGGGATGGAGAAATTAGAAGACTTATGGAAGTTCTTTCAAGAAGGACGAAAAACAACCCCGTTTTAATAGGCGATCCGGGCGTGGGTAAGACAGCCATTGTCGAAGGGCTTGCAAAAAGAATTGCCGACGGGGACGTTCCGGAAATTTTAAAGGGCAAAATCGTTCTTTCTTTAGATTTGGGCTCCCTGGTAGCGGGGGCAAAATACAGAGGAGAATTCGAAGACAGGCTTAAAGCCGTCGTGAAGGAGATAAAGTCCTCCGAAGGGAAAATAATAATCTTTATAGACGAACTTCATAACCTCGTTGGCGCCGGCAAATCCGAAGGTGCAATGGACGCTTCGAACCTTTTAAAACCCGCTTTGGCAAGAGGCGAGCTAAGAGCCATAGGCGCAACCACTTTAGACGAATACAGAAAATATATCGAAAAGGACGCCGCATTGGAAAGGAGGTTTCAGCCGGTATTGGTTGACGAACCTTCCCTTGAGGATACCATTTCTATATTAAGAGGACTTAAAGAGCGATATGAGGCTTATCACGGCATAAGAATAAAAGATTCGGCATTAATTTCTGCGGCGGCGCTTTCCCACAGATATATTACGGACAGATTTCTGCCGGATAAGGCGATCGACTTAGTCGATGAGGCTTCGGCAAAATTAAGAATAGAAATAGATTCAATGCCTACAGTCTTAGACGAGGTACAGAGAAATATAATTAAAATCAAGATAGAACAGGAGGCTTTAAAGAGAGAAAAAGATGCCGAATCTAAAAAAAGATTAAAGGAATTAGATGTCGAACTTGCAAATTTGGAAGAGGATTTTAATATTAAAAAGGCAAAATGGCAGAATGAGAAAGATTATATCCAAAAAATAGGCGAGATTAAAAAAGAAATCGATTCGCTCAGGTTTGAAGAGCAAAAATACGAACGTGAAGGAAAATACGACAAAGTTGCGGAAATTAGATACGGCAAATTAAATGAATCAGAGAAAAAGTTGGAAGACCTGAATAAAGCTATTTCGGAAATTCAGGGAAAAGGCAGTTTTCTAAAAGAAGAAGTCGATGCCGACGACATAGCAAAAGTCGTAGCAAAATGGACAGGAATACCCGTTTCGAAACTAATGGAAGGGGAAAAAGAAAAACTTCTGATGATAGAAGATCATTTGCACAACAGGGTAATATCGCAGGACGAGGCGATAAACAGCGTCGCAAATACCGTTAGGCGGTCGAGAGCCGGATTGTCGGATATTAATAAGCCTATAGGTTCATTTATGTTTTTAGGTCCTACCGGCGTTGGAAAGACGGAATTGGCAAAAGCTCTTGCCGAGTTCTTGTTCGACGACGAAAACAGTATCGTCAGGATTGATATGTCCGAATATATGGAAAAACATGCCGTTTCCAGACTTATAGGAGCGCCTCCCGGTTACGTCGGCTACGAAGAAGGCGGACAGCTTACCGAATCTGTTAGAAGGCGGCCTTACAGCGTCGTTTTGTTCGACGAGGTAGAAAAAGCGCATCAGGATGTTTTCAACGTCCTGCTTCAGCTTCTCGACGACGGAAGACTTACGAACGGTCAGGGCAGGACGGTCGATTTTAAAAATACTATTATAATAATGACGTCGAATATCGGTTCCGAAATTATTCAGAGTTACAGCGGTCGGCATTACGAAGAAATGAAAAATAACGTCATGGGCTTGTTGAAAAACTATTTTAGACCGGAATTTCTTAACAGGCTCGACGATATTATTATATTTCACGCTCTTAGCGAAGACGATATAATAAAAATCGTTAAAATTCAGATTGCAAAATTAAAAGATATCCTTAAAGAAAAAGGGGTCGATATGGATTATACCGATTCCCTGTTGAAATTTATCGCGATGGAAGGATACGACCCGGTTTACGGCGCAAGGCCTTTAAAAAGGGCCATTAAATCTTTTATTCAGGATAGGATTGCGATGGATTTGCTTTCCGGCGGCATAGTTCATGGCGATTCGATAGTTATCGACTATAAAGAAGATGCTGGGGGCGTAGTAATAGAAAAAGCGGTATTAGTAAATGCCCAGCCGATATAAAATTTAAACGATTTAAAATTATGAGCTATTTTGACCAATTTGTCATTATGACAAATAAAATATTATCATAATGACAAAAAGTCCAAGAAAACATCGTTTAAAATCGTTTTAAATCATATAAAATATACGCTAAATATTTTTTGGCATCATTTTTGCAATATAAAATTAAACTAAAATTAATAGGAGCTTTTAGATTATGGGGTTAAAATCGGATTCAAAAATTATCGGTGCCGGAGTTGCCTTGCTTATCGGAATAATAGCTGGAATTATAATTACCGCAAACCTGCATTTATTTAAAAAATCGATGGCAGATGGGAGCGCGCCGGTAATTTATACGGCTACTAATTCTAAAATGCCGGCTCAGAACGGACCGAGCAATTTTATCGCATTGATAAAACACGATAAACCTTTTGTAGTTAATATAAGAACTACCCAAAAGGTGCAGGGTGGGCCGTTTCAAATGTATCAAAGTCCTTTCGGCAGCCAGCCAAATCCTTTCGGAAACTTTTTTAAAAACTTTTTTAATAACGTTCCTCAGAGGACTTATACGGAGGAAAGTCTCGGCTCGGGTGTAATTATAAGCAAAAACGGGTATATTGTCACAAATAACCACGTCATTAAGGGCGCGACAAAAATATACGTAAAACTTTCGAACGGAAAAACGTTTAAAGCTAAGGTAATTGGGAAAGACCCGCAGGTTGACCTTGCGCTTCTTAAAATTAACGACGGCAATAACCTTCCTGCCGCAATTTTGGGAGATTCCGCTAAGTCGCAGATAGGCGAATGGGTTCTTGCCATAGGAAATCCTTTCGGATTAGGCTGGACCGTCACCAACGGGATAATAAGCGCAAAAGGCAGAGCTATCGGGGGGCCATACGAAGATTTCATACAGACGAACGCCGCAATTAATCCCGGAAACAGCGGCGGACCGTTAATAAATATGAAAGGACAGGTTATAGGCATTAATACGGCCATAATAAAAGGCGCGCAGGGTATAGGATTTTCTATACCTATTAACGTCGTAAAAGAGGTGCTTCCTGAGCTCGAAACCGGTAAAATTACAAGGGGCTGGCTGGGGATAGAAATTCAAAAAATATCGCCTGCGCTTAAAAAGGCGTTTAATCTCGAAACTTCGAGAGGGGCATTGATTTCTTCAGTCCTTCCCAACGGTCCGGCGGCAAAAGCAGGATTAAGAAGCGGGGACGTAATAACAAAGTTTAACGGAAAAACTATCAACGAGATGTCCCAGCTTCCTTGGTTAGTAGGAAATACTAAACCTGGAAAGACGGTTCCTATAGAAATAATAAGAAACGGAAAAAAAATAACGCTTTCTATAAGGGTAGGCAATTGGAAAAATCCGAAAAATACTTTTAATAAGATAACGCAGAAAGTTTCGGCAAAAAAATTAGGAATTACTGTTATACCGCTTACGCCCCAAAATATGCAAAGTTACGGTATCCGAAACGTTCGCCGCGGCGTTATAGTTTCGAAGGTAATACCGGGCGGAGCCGGACAAAAAATGGGAATTATGCCTGGAGACGTCATACAGTCTATTAATCATCAGGCAGTTAATAATATAAAAGGGTATATAACGGATATAAAAAGAGCCGAGCAATCTAAGCAGTTTCTTTTTTATATAAGACGCGGCAATATGAAACTTTATCTCGCATATTCGGAATAAAAATTTTGAATAAAAGTTTTTCTTAAAACCAATACAAACTGTAAGCTTTCCATCACTCCTCCTAAAGGTAGCCCGGCTCCGTAAAAAGAGCCGGGTTATTTATTGAATTCCGCAATTTTCTTTGCTAAAATAATAGAGTGCAAAATTTTATTTTAGGAACCGCTGGACATATAGACCATGGAAAATCTTCACTAATTAAGGCATTGACCGGCGTAGAGACCGACAGGCTCGAAGAAGAAAAAAGGCGCGGTATTAGCATAGTACTCGGTTATGCCTCTATGGTTTTTCCTTCCGGAATATTCGTCGGCATAGTGGACGTTCCCGGACATGCAAAATTTATAAAGACTATGGTTTCAGGTTCGATGGGAATGGACGGCGTTCTTTTGACTGTTGCCGCGGACGATGGAATAATGGCTCAAACCCGGGAACATCTCCTTATTTTAAAACTTCTCGGCGTCCGTTTAATCATTCCGGTTATTACCAAAATAGATTTAGTTCCGGACGAAATTATTTTGAAAAGAGAATCTGAGGTTAAAGATTTTTTAAAATCGTACGGTTATGTTTTAGCGGTCGAAAATATAATTAAAGTTTCCGTTAAATCAAGGGCGGGAATTGACGAATTAAAAAGCGCAATAGAAAGAACCGCAAAAGAATATAATTCGAAAACCGGCGGAGAAGCCTTTTCCGAAAAGATATTTTTGCCTATAGACAGAATTATAACGTCGAAAGGTTTCGGAACTATTTTAGCGGGAACTTTGAAACACGGAAGGTTTTCATCGGGGGACGAAATAGAAATAATGCCCTCAGGTTTAATTAGTAAAATCAAAAGCATAGAGTCGCACAACAAGATTATCGAAACCGCCGAAAAATCTATGAGAATAGCGGTTAACATTCCGCCTTTAAAGAAGAGAGGCGTTAATTTCGGCGACGTAATATCGGCGAAAGGCTCTCTTGCCGCGACGAATTCTATTTTTACTAAATTTTTTTACGATTTCGAAAACAAAAAAGAATTGAAGAGCTATGTTTCGCTGTCTTTTATGACCGGCGGAGTATCGGTAAGTTCTAAAATAATAATACTTAACCAAAAAAAAAGAGTGGTACCGGGAGATTATGCTTATGCTTTATTTAAATTAAACAATGAAATATCTACTATGAATAAGGAAAGATTTATAGTCCGGGATACGGGAGCAGGTAGGACTATAGGCGGCGGCATTATAATAGACCCTTCGGCGGGGTCGGGCGTTGCCTTAAACTTAAATCTGCCTGCGGCGTATATGGTCGGAAGCATGGAACGGTTAGAACAGCGCGTTAAGTCCGTAGAAGGCATAAAGGGCATAGAAGGCGGCGAAGGGAGCGAAAATTCGCCTAAGTTACCCGATTTATATAAGTTAAACGAGTTATACGAAGGCATGATTTCGGATAAGGCGGAAGACGCAGTTTATAGTTTTATACGCGCTTCAAACGATGGAAATCTCGAAGATATATATAAAAGACTTAACTTGGAACGGACATATTTTATAAATATTTTAGAAAAATTAAAAGCGGCCGGTCGCATAGCGTCAGACGATAAAAACAAGCATGCTTTCGCAAGAGAATATTTCGAAGAAGGCAGAAATTTATTATTAAAGTTCATAAACGAAAAAAATGTTTTAAGCGTCCAGGAGCTATACAATATTTTTTCGGAAAATATGAAACATAGGAACGGCTCCCTTTTCGAGGCCGTTTTAGACTATTTATTATCCAAAAAGTATGCTTTAAAAACCGGCGGAAATATTATTTCGAAAGAATACGGAAATATAACAGACGTAAATAAAATCTCTCTGCCTCAAGAATATACGGAAATTGCGGAAAAAATAGAAAAATTATTAAAATTAAGCGGCAACGGCGTTCCGGATTATGCCGAAATAGAAAAGAAAATAAACTCAGGTAAAAAAGCGTTAAATTTTATTTTAAGCATAATGGTTAAGCAGGGCAGGCTTGTTAGAGTAAAGAACGATATTTATTACCTTAAGGGGCAAATAGACGATATTAAGGCAAAATTAGAAGATTTCTTTCTAAAGGAAGAAAAATTGGAGCCTAAAAACATGAAAGAAATAGCCGGAGTATCCCGAAAATATGCTATTCCCCTTCTCGAATATTTCGACAATACCGGATATACGGTAAAAAAAGGGGATTATCGAATAAAAAACCGCGGATAATTCTTTCTTATATTTTTATGGTTTTTTTGTTATAATATTATATCGATAAAAATAAATCGAACGAAAATTTTTATTAAATTAAAAATTAATTATGCCATATAAAGACCTGCACGAATTCGTCCGGCTATTGGAAAAAAATAAAGATTTGCGCAGAATATCGGCGCCTGTGGACAGAATTCTAGAGATTGCCGAAATAGCCGATAGAATGATAAAAAAAGAAGGCCCGGCTCTTTTGTTCGAAAACGTAAAGGGATATAATTTTCCCGTCCTGATAAATATGTTCGGTTCAAATAATAGGATACTTCGCGCTTTCGAAGTCGAAAGTTTAGAAGACGTAGCAAAAAGAATATCGGAAATAATCGACCCTGAAATACCGACTAATTTTTTAGAAAAAATAAAATCGCTTTCCAAGCTTAAAAAACTTGCCGATTATATGCCCAGAGTCGTAAGGAACGCCAAATGTAAAGAAGTAATTATAGATAAGCCTCCGTTTCTCGACATACTTCCCGTTCTTAAGACGTGGCCGGAAGACGGCGGTCCTTTTATCACCCTTCCGCTTGTGTTTACAAAAGACCCAGAAACCGGTTCTACTAACGTCGGAATGTACAGGATGCAGGTTTACGACGATTCTTCCTGCGGCATGCATTGGCATATTCATAAAGACGGAGCGAGGCATTTTAGAAAATATAAAGAAGCAGGTAAAATAATTCCGGTATCTGTAGTTATCGGTTCCGATCCGGCCGTGATTTATTCGGCAACGGCGCCGCTTCCACCGGATATAGAAGAGATGATGTTCGCAGGATTTTTAAGAGGCGAATCCGTTGAATTGGTTAAAAGCGAAACAAACGATATATTCGTTCCGGCTAATGCCGAATTTGTATTGGAAGGACATATCGACCCTGCCGAAGATTTCAGGCTGGAAGGTCCTTTCGGCGACCATACTGGATATTATTCTTTAGAAGACTTTTATCCGGTTTTTCACGTAACTCATATAACGCATAGGAAAGACGCAATATATCCTGCTACTATAGTAGGAAAGCCTCCCATGGAAGATTGCTATATCGGAAAGGCAACGGAGAGGTTTTTTCTCCCCGCTATAAAAAAAGTATTTCCGGAAATAATAGACATTAATCTTCCCTTCGAAGGAATATTTCACGATTTAGCCTTTATAAGCATTAAAAAAAGTTATCCCGGCCATGCTAAAAAGATAATGCACGGAATATGGGGGCTTGGCTTAATGATGTTTACAAAAATTATAGTCGTATTGGACGAGGACGTAAACGTTCAGGACAGAAGCGAGGTTATATGGAGAATATGCAACAATATCGACCCAAAAAGGGACATTACTTTCGTAGATGGCCCCATAGACGCGCTGGAACACGCATCCGATATTCCGAACTACGGTTCTAAAATGGGAATAGACGCCACTAAAAAATGGACGTCGGAGGGATATAAAAGAAAATGGCCGAACGATATAACTATGTCTGCCGATATTAAAAAACTTGTTGACGGAAGATGGAAAGAATACGGATTAGAATAGATTATATAAGAATAGCTTGAATAGCTTTATAACTTTTGCAACTTATTTTATATAAATGCTTAATAAGATAAAACATACTTTAGAATTAGTAAAGTTTTCCCATACCATATTTGTCTTGCCTTTCGCTTTAAGCGCTTTTCTTCTTGCTTTTTACGATAAATTTCCGGATTCTTTCGGCACCCCTTTTTTTTATAATAAGATAATGTGGATAGCAGTCGCCATGGCTTCAGGAAGAAGCGGCGCTATGGCATTTAACAGGGTTATAGACAAAAAAATAGACGCTAAAAATATAAGGACAAAGGGAAGAACGCTTCCTAAGGGAGAGTTGACCACTTTATACGGCGTTACTTTTGGAATAATTTCGTATATCGTATTAATAATCGCGGCCTACGAACTAAATTTTACGTGCTTTGCGCTTTCCCCGTTAGTTATTATTTTTATTACATTTTATTCGTTTACCAAAAGATTTACTTTTTTTTCCCATTTAGCATTAGGAATAAGTATGGCGTTGGGACCTATAGGCGCATGGCTTGCAGTAACCGGCGGCTTGGATTATAAAATCTTAATTCTGGGCGTAGCAGTAATTTTTTGGGGCGCCGGATTCGATATTCTTTATGCCATTATGGATTACGGTTTCGACACTGCAAACGGGCTTTTTTCCGTTCCCGCCAGGTTCGGTATAAAAAATGCCGTAATAATTTCCAGAGTATTGCATTTTTTTGCTTTAATTTGCCTGATTTATTTATATTTTCTTTTTAACCTTAATTTTTTATATATCATAGGAATAATTCTCGTAACCTGTTTTTTTTCTTATGAGCATTTATTGGTTTACAGGAGCTTAAGCAATATAGATATGGCATTTTTTACGATGAACGGGTATATTTCGATAACTTTTTTTATCTTTATTTTTGCAAGCGTGGCATATTCGGGGTTATTCGGTAAAATATAAAATATATTAAAATTTAATAAAATAAACGAATGAAGGAAATAAAAGAAACTAAGGAAAGCCGCCAAACTTCTTTTATAATTGCAATAACGGGCGCGTCAGGCTCCATATACGGATTCAGTCTTCTTAAAGCGTTGTTAGAACGCTCTTTTTTCGTTCATCTTATAATTTCCAAGCCTGGATTTAAGGTAATTAAAGACGAACTCGGCATGTTTGCCGGCATGCATGGAGATGAAGATGCAGGCGAAGGCTCCGACCCCGGCGTTTCCTGCGAAAACGCGGCGGAGGATGTAACGGCGGCACCGCCTTCAGCAGCGGCAGCGGCTGCCGTAAAAGAAGAAATAGTAAGTAAATTCGACTTATACGGGGAAGCGGCAAACTTTGTTTTTTTGAACGAAAATTTCTTAGAAGCCCGCATCGCAAGCGGTTCGGCAAAAAATGTCAAAGGCATGGCGGTCGTTCCGTGTTCTATGGGCAGTCTTTCGCGGATCGCCAACGGAATTTCTGGAAACCTGATAGAACGGGCTGCGGACGTCATGCTTAAAGAGCGGAAAAAACTTATAATCTGCCCGAGAGAAACGCCGCTTAACGACATACACTTAAAAAATATGCTGTCGCTTCATTCCTCCGGAGCGGTAATACTCCCCCCTGTTCCGGCATTTTACGGGAGGCCCCGGACGGTCGAAGATATCGTAAATTTTATAACCGGAAGAATATTGGATAACCTGGGCATAGAAAACGACGTTTACGAAAGATGGGCGGGCTATGACTGAAAATAAAAATTTTGATTTAATAAAAGAAAAGATTTATAATAATACAAGGCTGTCGGAAAGCGACGCTTTATTTTTATTTAAATCGAACGATTTGATTTCTATCGGCGAACTTGCCGGTCATAAAAACGACACAATCAACGGAAATAAAGTATATTATATCGTCAATATCCATATAAATTATACAAATATATGCGTAAACAGGTGCGCTTTTTGCGCTTTTTATAGAAACGGGAAGGAACCGGACGCATATTTAATGAATATAGAACAAATAATAGAATATATCGAAAAACATAAAAAAACTAATAATTTTAAAGAAGTCCATATAGTAGGCGGGTTGCATCCATCCATCCCCTACGGCTTCTATTTAAAAATGATTAACAGGATAAAAAGCGAATTTCCGTCTCTTTCTATTCAGGCATTTACCGCCGTGGAAATAGACTATTTATCCAAAATTTCGGGGTCGTCAGTAAAAGACGTCCTGAGGGATTTAAGGGAAAACGGTTTAGACAGCCTGCCTGGAGGCGGAGCCGAAATATTCGAGCCTTCGATAAGAAAAAAATTATGTCCTCAAAAAATAAGCGGAAAAAGGTGGATTTCTATTCATAAAACCGCGCACGAATCAGGAATTCCGTCTAACGCTTCGATGCTTTACGGCGTAAAAGAAAGCTACGAAGACAGGGTGAGCCACTTAAGCGAAATCAGAAAAGCGCAAGATGAGTCGGGAGGCTTTCAATCTTTTATACCTTTTGCGTTTCAGCCCAAAAACACGGCTGTTAAGAAAGGTAATTTTACTTCTGGATACGACGACCTTAAGGTAATAGCGGTTTCGCGTCTTTTTTTAGATAATTTTAAACACGTAAAGACATTTTTCGTTAATCTCGGCATTAATCTTGCGCAAGTTTCTTTGTCTTTCGGCGCCGACGATTTCGACGGAACGCTGACGGAGGAAAAAATATCCCACGACGCCGGTTCGGTTAACCCCGTAGGCTTAAGCGTTAAAAACGTAAAAAAGATAATAAGGGAAGCAGGCAAAATTCCGGTTGAAAGAGATACCTTATATAATATTAATTTTAATTAAACAACCTAACGGTTAAAAAGCTTAAGGAGGCTAAAATGTTTAGCTTAAACGAATTTGTATTTTATCCCGGGTACGGCGTTTGCATAGTTGAATCTATTTCCAAACAAACGATAGGTTCCGCCGAGTTGTCTTTTTACGGTATCAGGGTTCTCGAAAACAACGCTAAAATCATGGTGCCCGTTAAAAGTGCGTCGGACACCGGCCTCCGGCTTTTAATAAAAGAAAACGAGATACAGAAGGTTTTCGACGTGCTCGAGGAAAAATGCGTAAAAAATCCTTTCGCAAGAAAAGAATCATGGAATAAAAGGTTTAATGGTTATAATATAAAATTATGCTCTTCCTGTCTTTTCGAAGTCGCCGAAGTTTTAAGGGATTTATATATTTTAAAGTGCGAAAAAGAATTGTCTTTTGCCGAAAAAAAGATGTTCGAAAAAGCGAAACACTTGATAATAAAAGAGCTTTCCACGGTTATGAACAGGCCGGAAACTTTTATAGAAGAAAAAATAAAAAGAATATTCATATAAAACGGAAACAAAACGCCTTCAAAATTAAATTTAAACGCTTAGTCCAGACAATATTTATTTAAATACAATAAAATTTAAATAATATCCAATGAAAATTTTAAATAAAAAACCAATCCTTTGCATAAGGATAATGCTGATTCTTACCTCCGCCATTCTCGGCTATCTTATAGGAAAAGAATACTGGCGCAACGATTTTTTGTCTTATGTAGGGCTTTTATTTGGTTTTACCATTGGTTTTATTGTAGTCTCGGTAGAAAAGAGCATGGAATCCATTTCCACGAAAAAAATTTTAACGGGGGGAATCGGACTTTTTATCGGACTTTTTATAGTTAATTATATTACCTATAAGTTGTTTAAATCCTTTTTTACGAGTTCGGAACTCGGTTATATTACATATGCCTTCATTAATTTTGTCGCGGGCTATCTTGGTTTAATCATAGGCTTGAGGATGAGCGACGATTTTTCTGGAGGCTTTAGGGGGGCTGCTGGAACGCAGGGAGCGGGTGGAGGACAGGCCAATATAGCCATAAGAGATTTTAAGGACGTTAAGGATGCCGTACTTAAAACTGCAAGGGCGGAACAGTGCCGCAATTATAAAGTAATCGATACCAGCAGTTTAATAGACGGGAGAATTCTAGACGTATCTAAAACCGGATTCATCGACGGCACTTTTGCGATACCCACCTTCGTTCTGCATGAACTTCAGCATATAGCAGATTCTCAGGATCCGCTAAAAAGAGTGAAAGGCAGAAGAGGTTTGGACATACTTAAAGAACTGAGGGAAGATAAAAATATAAATATCGAGTTTACCGATGTGGATTATCCTAATCTCAAAGAAGTGGACGCCAAATTGATAGCGTTTGCCAAGGAAAAAAATGGAAAAATTATAACTACGGATTTTAATCTCAATAAAGTTGCCCAGGTTAGAAATATCGCCGTTTTAAATATAAACGACCTTGTTAAGGCTCTAAGGCCTATTCTGGTCCCCGGCGAAACTATGACGGTTTTGATAACGAAAGAAGGAAGAGAAAAGAATCAGGGCATTGCCTATATGGACGACGGCACAATGGTTGTAGTCGAAGATGCCATGAAATTAGTCGGCTCCGAGCTTGAGGTCGTCGTTACTAGTATTTTACAGACTTCAAGCGGCAGAATGATATTTGCCAAAATAAATTCGGAAAGGGAAACAGCGGTATCAGCAGCTGCCGAAATGAAATAGGTACTCTGGATAATGCGTCATATTTATATATTTTCAGACGAACGTGCGTGCTTTATGTCCTAAGTTAGCGCCTGAAAATAAAAATAAATCTGACGCATTATCCCTCGTTTAGCCGGGTTGTAAAATTCCTTTATCTGATGATTGATGCCTTTTCCCTCTTTACCTCTTTAGCAGGCAGTTGAAACAAAAAGGGGAGCGGGCAAGTTTCAAAGAAGTTTTCGACGCGGCTTTAGCAGGTAGTTGAAACACAAAGGGGAGCGGGCAGATTGATTTTCCGCCTCGCCATTCTTGTTTAGTCGGTAAATCGTTTATCAAATTTACTTAATAGCAGTTCGGCTATTTCAAGGTCGATGGCGGAAGTTATTTTGATGTTCATTGGATTTGACATTACAGGCGTTGCCGATATGCCAATATTTTCGACGAGGGATACGTCGTCGGTGGACGTAAAATTTTCCGCTGCGGCTTTTTCGATGGCATTTTTTATTATTTCGTATTTGAAGACTTGCGGGGTTTTAGCTGATATCAGGTTTGACCTTTTGAGCGTTTTTATATTTAGTCTTAGTCCTTTTTGTTCCGGCATATTAAAAATAGGAACTTCGTTTTCTCCGGCTGCTTTTATTTTTTTGATTTTTATCTTTTCGATTGTTTTTATGGTTTCGGTTACTTCCGAATATAAAAATGCAGCGCCGTTTTCAGCCGTTTTTTTCAGCAATAAATTAAGCTCTCCTTCGGTTACGAACGGTCTTGCCGAGTCGTGTATAAAAACTATTGGATTTTCCTGAAAGGTTTGCGCGCTTTGCGCGCCTTGAGGACATTTAGAGCTTTTAGAGGATATAGCGGCGGCAGAGGCTTGTATAATTTGTGCGGCTTGGGAAGAGGCTTGAGAATTTTGACAGGCTTTAGAGATTTGCCCCTTTTTAGAAATAATGCTTTCTATATATTTAACAGAGTTGGCGACCGATTCCTGCCTTGTTGCGCCGCCGGTTACTATGCGTAATTTTCCGGCTTCACCGGAAGGCATATTTTCTTCAAAAAAATTTTTCCAGTTAAAATTAAAGACGGAAGAGGGTGGAACCGCAAGGACTATACTTTCGAAATTAATTTTGGATTTTAAAAAAATTTCGAGGCTGTGCAATATAATTTCTTTATTTTTTAATTTTATAAGCTGTTTAGGAACGGCAAAACCGGTTCTGTTGCCCATGCCTGCAGCAAGCAGGATTGCATATGATTTAGGCGTATATTCCGGCATATGATTTCTTCCAGTTTTGTTTTTTATTCCGATGATAACAGGCATACGGAAAAGCACTCGATTGCTTTTTGTTTTCCAACTGAATCCAGTCCTTCTTTCGTCTTGCCTTTTATGTTTATGCGCGATACGTCAGTTTCAAGGACAGATGCCACTTTCGCAGTCATTCGTTCTTTATATGCGGAGACTTTTGGCGTTTGGGTTATAACGGTAATATCTGCGTTGACTAATCCATAGCCTTTTTCGCGCACCAATTTGTAAGCGTGCTTTAATATTTCGACACTATTTATTCCTTTGGTAGATTTAAGGTCGTCGGGAAAAAGGACGCCTATATCCGGAAGGGATATGGCGCCCAAAAGAGCGTCGGTAAGAGAATGAAGAATAACGTCGCCGTCCGAATGGGCGGCAACGCCGATATGCCCGTCTATTAAAATTCCGCCGAGGTATAATCTTTTGGCGGCGTTTTCAAAAAGCGCAATTTCTAAAAACTTATGTATGTCGTAGCCGCTTCCTATTCTAAAATCCTTCATCGTATAATTATATCATAACGGTTTTAGCGCGTAAACGCAAATTCAAAACCCAAAATTCAGATTTAGAAATTTATAATATAAAAAAATAAAAAAACCGCTTATATTGCTTATTTGGAAATCTCGCCATAAAAAGGACAAAAATGGGTAAAAAAATTTTAAAATTTAGTTAGATACGAAAAGGGCTTAAAACCGGAAAACCTTATAAAATAACTGGTGCCGAAGGGGGGAATCGAACCCCCATGGGATTGCTCCCGCCGGATTTTGAGTCCGGTGCGTCTACCAGTTCCACCACTTCGGCTTCTTGCGGATAAATAAAATATGAAATATGCTATAAGTCCCTCCATTTCGGGATGGACTTATAAAGACAATCGAATAAAGACAATTAGGCAATTATAACCAACAATTAAGTTTAAATTTTACAATATTATCGATTAAAATTCAATAAAACATTTTTTTGAAATAAACGGGTGTTATGTCGGCAATGTTTCATAAACTTTATGTTTATATTTGACCGAATATAAAAAAAGCCCGTATGGCGGAGCGCATGGAAAACCGGATGCGCTATTTTTCCCGTCAAGCATTTCCTTAATGCTGTTGACGCCGATCTTGCCGGCGCCGCAAGTAACGATAGCCCCCACTATCCTTCTTACCATATGCCTTAAAAAACCTTCTCCTTCGACGAATATGTCAAAGCCGTAATCCACGGCGCAAATTTTTATATCGGAAATTATTTTGTAATAGTTCGTTATTTTCTTTCCTTTTTCTCTCTTTGCAAAATTAAAAAAGTTATTTCTTCCCAGGAAAATACTTGCGGATTTGTTTATTAAGCCTATATTTAAGTCTTCTTTGATAAACCAGGACATACCAGACAATAATGGACTTCTGAGCCCGGAATTTATTTTATAAAGATAAGTTTTAGAAATCGTATCGTATGTGGCATGAAACGAGTCGTGCACCGTCTCTATATTTTTGACGCATATATCCCGCGGCAAAACTCCGTTTAACGAAATCTTCAACATATTTAAATCGTAATAAAACGGGAGCCTGAAATTAGCGACCTGATTTAAGGCATGGACTCCGGCATCCGTCCTTCCGGAAACCGACAGCTTAACGTCCGACTTAGTTATAATTCTTATAGCCTTCAGTAGCTCATTTTCTACGGTTTTATTTCCTTCTTCAAAACACTCATGGTTTTTCGAAGATTTATTTTGAACTTGCCAGCCGTTATAATTTGCTCCGCAATATTCTATCACTATTAAATAATTCATTTAATTAATCCCTTATCTAGTATTTCGCTAACAATTTACAAAAAATTTTCATTGTCCTTCACTTAGCCTCTTTAGATAGTATATACCTGAGCGACCTTAAGGATAAGCCCAAGCTTTTAGCCGCTTCTATTTTAGAATTTTCCGTTTTTATCCTGTTTGCCGTTATGTAATTCTCTATTTTTTTAATAAAATCAGGAAGAGATATATTCTCCGTTTTATTTACATAATTAAAAATATCAGCTATATCCGCCATATAATCTTTGCCTTCTTCAACTTCCTTGCCATCCTTGTTCTCTTCGTAATTTTTGCCGTGGTTCATGGAATGCGCATATGTTTTTTGGATTTCCGGCATTTTTTCTTTTACGGTTTCTTCGTGTTTTTCGCTTTTATCATTATTTATAACGTAATCGGGAAGGCATTCTAAACCTATTTCCATAATGTTCCTGCCTTCGCCAGCATTCGGTAAGGTTTGCGCTACGCCGCCTTCGCAGTAAATACAGGCTCTTTCGATAATATTTTCAAGTTCTCTGACGTTTCCAGGATAATCGTAGGCGGTAAGGATTTCCAAAGCTTCCTTAGAAACCGAATTAATATTTTTTGAATATTTCTTTATAAAATAAGAAATAAGCTCTGGAACATCTTCTTTATGGTTTCTAAGGGGCGGCATCTTAATATTTATCTTATTTAGTCTGTAATACAAATCGTCTCTGAATTTTCCGGCAGATATTGATCCATCCAGGCCTATGTTGGTAGCGGCTATTATCTTAATGCTGACCGGTTCTTCCCTGTTGGAACCTAATCTTCTGCATGTTTTCTCCTGCAATAGCCTCAATAACTTTACCTGAACCTGCATAGGCAAATCGCCTATTTCGTCTAAGAAAAGTATCCCGCCGTCCGCATATTTTATTAAACCCATTTTATCAGTTTCCGCTCCGGTAAAAGCCCCCTTAGCATATCCAAAAAGTTCGCTTTCTATGAGATTTTCGGGAATAGCGGCAATATTAACTGGAACGAAGGGTATGTTTTTTTTGCCTCCTGATCCTTTCGAATAAATTTCATAAATTAATCTTGCGGCGAGTTCTTTCCCTGTTCCGGATTCGCCTGTAATTAATATGGTATTAAAACCTGCGGAGACCTTGTTTATCTCGTTTAAGATATGGATTATGGCTTTAGAGCCGCCTTTTATTTCTCCGGCGTAAACTTTAGCCGCTTTTTTTATATTATGCAATTCGTCTAAGACGCCGAAATAATCTATCGCCCTTCTGACGATTATTTTAAATTCTTCGTTATCGAAAGGTTTAATAAGATAGTCGAATGCCCCCAGCTTTATCGCTTCTATTCCAGTTTTAATGTCGGAAAAAGCCGTCATCAATATGACCGGAATTTGTTTATATTTCAAACTCGAGTCGGCTGTTTCGTTTTTAAAATATTTTATAAAATCTATCCCCGACATTTTCGGCATTCTGACGTCCGATATAATTAAACTAAAACTTTTTTCCCGAATAAGTTTTACTGCCGCGTTTACGTTTTCGGCAGTAAAAATATCGTATCCTTCAAGTTTAAGAAGTATAGATAAAGATTCGAGTATGGATTTTTCGTCGTCTATTATTAATATTTCAGGCTTTTTTTTCATCGAACTAACAAGGCAAATTAATTTTAATTAGCGTTCCTTTTCCTTTACTGCTTATTATTGCCGTTTCTCCGCCCATGCTTTCTATAATCGAATATACGATAGATAAGCCCAGCCCGGATCCGTTTTCCTTGGTAGTAAAAAGCGGCTTGAAAGCATTTTTTTTCGTAAAATCGTCCATTCCTTCCCCGTTATCTGAAACGCTTATAGATACATAATTTTTGTTGCCGGTTTTTAATATTTTTTTTGAGCTTATTCTAATAATTCCCGTTCCGGTTATTCTACTCTTGCCGTCAAAAAATTTCTTTTCCACTGATTGTACCGCATTCTGAATTATATTTGCAAGGACTTGCCTTATCCTGCTTTTTTCCGAGAGCGCTACGGCATTTTTTTCGATGCCGTTATGTATTTTCACGTAAGCGCCGGCATACGGACGAATTAATTCCTCTGCAAGCAAAAATAAATTAATATTTTCAAAATTGTCGCGGAAACGGTCATTCCTTGGTTTAACTTTTACGAAACCCAGGAAATCGTTTACTAAATTATCTAATCTTCCGGCTTCGGATTGTATTATTCCTATTAACTTTTTATAATCGTTCTCCTTGCTGTCTATGTTTTCGGAACTTAAAATATAAATAGACGTATTTATGGCGGAAAGCGGATTTCTTATTTCATGCGCAAGCCATCCGGCAAGTTTTCCCGCCGTCGTCAGCCTTTCGTTAATTTTAGATTCCAGTTCCAACTGTTTTATATAAGTTATATCCCTAAATAATAAAATAAAGCCGCCTGTTTTATTTTCCGCGTTTTTTAATTTCGTCAGCGCAAATCCCAAAATGGAATCTTTATGCTTTAATTCAAACCTTTCCAGGCTGTCTTTGTCTTTATTCGCAATATTGCCGGCAGTTGCGTTATCTAATTTGCCTTTTTCACCAAAAATTTCTATAGGAAAATTTTCTATTATATCAGACAATTTTATATTAAATTTATACAGGATACCGGTTTTATTTCTAAAATAGGCATCATAGCGGCTTAAATTAAGCATATTGATTGCTTCGTTGTTAAGAAAAATAACATTAATTTTATCGTCTAAAACCATTATGCCCTGCGAAAAACTATTAAATAACTCCCTGTTGAAATTTTGCGATTTTCTTATGAATTCGTCCCTTTCCACCATTTTATCGCTAAGCATGCCTAATTCTCCTGAAAAGTGGTAAAGCAGCCAGCTGAATATTAAAACTCCCAGTATATTGACGCTAGTTAATAATAGCAGTTTATCAGGATTATAGAAAAAGTAATAGTGATAGCCTATATTGGAGTAATATTGCAAATCTGCAGACAGACCTAATGCCAATGCTGAAGATATGCCGAATATCATTACGCCTAATCTTAAAAAAATAAATCCGGCTATAAGAATAAGCAGATAATATAAAAAAATAAATTTACCGTTTATACCTCCGTTAAATACGATTACCGCCGATATAAAAATAAAATCGACGAGAAGCTGAAGAAAACCGAAATAGACCAAGAACCTATCATTTTCTTTTTTTCTAAAAAATATAAGCAGCGTGGAATAAATAAAGGTAATGAATGACGCTATAGATATAGAAACGTATATAAAAATACTGTGGCGGTTTATATCTTTAAAATTAATTAATACATAAGCGAGAATAATTAACGAAAAAGCTAAAATCCTGAATATTACGGTAAACTTTATTTTCTCGTATAAGTCTTTGTATTTATAACCTATATTATCCATCTGCCGTTTCTCCTTTCATACACTTCGGTTGGCATAAAGCATTCGGCTTTATAAGCGTCAACCTTCGTAATTCGGCTTTTTATAAACGTCAACATTTTCGGTAGGCGCAAAACACTTCGGCAGGTACAAAAGCTAAGCTTTGTAAGCACATGCCTTCGTAGGGCTTTTGTAAACGCCTGCCTGCATATGTAATTAGGCTTTATAAACGGAAGGCTGAGTATTCGAGAGAGTTTATTGCCTCTGTTCATCCCTTAATAGCTTTTCCGAGGTTGAAAATAGGCAGGTACATTGCGACTACGAGCGTTCCTACTACTATCCCTAGAAATATTATTAATGCCGGTTCAAGCATCTGCGTAAGATTATTAACGGCATTATCGACTTCTTCGTCGTAATAATCGGCTACTTTAGTAAGCATTGCATCAAGATTGCCGGTTTTTTCTCCGACCATGACCATCTGGATAACCAAAGGAGGAAACAGTTTTGTTTTATTTAAAGCCGCGCTTAAAGGGGAGCCCGATGAAACGTCCTCTTTCGTCTGCATTAAAGATTCCTCTATAATTTTGTTTCCGCTGGTTTTGGAAACAATGGCAAGTCCCGCGAGTATCGGAACGCCGCTTTCGACCATAGTAGAAAGGGTTCTGGCAAATCTTGCTATGGCGACTTTTTTAAGCAGGATTCCCAAAACCGGTATTTTGAGCAAAAACCTGTCTATATTCCTCTTTCCGCTCTCCTTTTGATAATAAGCCCTGAGGGCAAATATAAGGACTCCGATAGCTATTATTATATACATTATATAGGCTCTCATAAAATTGGAAAAACCGATTACGTCTCTTGTAAGCGCAGGCAGTTTTGCCCCGACGCTTGCAAAAAGGTTGGCGAATACCGGAATAACGAAAGTCATAAGAATAATTATAACGCCTACCGCAACGCTAAGGACCACGATAGGATATATCATGGCGCCCTTAATCTTTCTTTTTAATTTTAATATTTTTTCGAAATATACGGCTAATCTTTTAAAAACGCGATCTAAAACTCCTCCCTTTTCGCCTGACTCTACGAGATTGACATAGAGGTCGTTGAAAACCTTAGGAAATTTTCTCAGGCTGTCCGATAAAGATGCCCCGCTTTCTATACTTTCTTTTATTTTTGTCAAAATACCTTTTAAGTCTTTATTTTTTTGCTGCTCGATCATTATTACCAATCCCTGCAGTATAGGGACGCCCGATTCTATTAAGGATGAAAACTGGCGGGTAAAAACTATGAGGTTATTGTCGCTTATTTTTGTCTTGGGGCTTATTTCCTTATTACTATTTAGGCTCAACGTAAAAAATTCGCTCTTTTTTTTAACGTCGATAGGATAAATATCCATTTTTCTTATTTCGTCTATAACCTGCTGGTAGTTGTCGGCGGTAATTTGCCCTTTTAAATATTCTCCCGTATGTTTTTTTCCTTTCCACTGAAATACGGCCATAAACGCCTCCGGTTACCTTAATTTTGCCGTTAAAATATGCTCCATTGTTAAGACGAATAAGGGAAATTCTTTCCCGGAAGAGGCTTGCCAGCCATTGTCCCCATAGAATTTTCAAAGGCATTGTTCGAAAAAGTTCCTTCTCCCGCGTTCATGCCCATATCCGCCTGTTTGATTCCGCCGGTATTTCCCGCAAGTCCGCCTTTCGATATAAGTCCTGTGTTAATAGTCTGTTTAAGTTCTTCTATGTCCGAGGACCTGTTGTAAGCGTCTTCTTCGCTTATTATCTTTTTATTTACCAAAGACGCCAGCGCCTGATTGAGCGTCTGCATGCCGTATTTTTCCTGTCCGAGTTGAAGCTGCGAATATATCTGGTGAATTTTATTTTCCCTTATCAAATTTCTTATTGCGGCGTTAGGTATCATTAATTCCGCTGCAAGAATCCTGCCTGAGGCATCTATTCTCGGCAACAAAGTTTGGGATAAAACAGCAACGAGCGACAGCGAAAGAGACGACCTTACTTCAGGCTGCTGGTTCGGCGGAAATATATCTATTACCCTGCTTATGGTCTGAACGGCGGAATTGGTATGGAGGGTTCCGAAAGTAAGATGTCCGGTTTCTGCAATGGTAAGAGCCGCTTCCATAGTTTCCATATCTCTTATTTCACCGACAAGAACAACATCCGGGTCCTCCCTTAAAATATGTTTTAACGCTTCCGAAAAACTGCTGGAATCCTGCCCTATTTCCCTTTGGTTGACAAGGCATCCTTTATGAGGGAATACATATTCTATGGGGTCTTCTATGGTTATTATATGTTCGTGCCTGGTTTGGTTTATTGCGTCAATCATTGCGGCTAGAGTAGTCGTTTTGCCGGAACCGGTAGGTCCAGTAACGAGCACTAACCCGCGGGGAGCTTTAATAATCTCTTTTATCATGGGCGGAAGTCCAAGCAGTTCTATGGAAGGAATTTCGTGCGGTATAACCCTGAATGCGCCGGCTACCGCGCCTCTGTCGTAATATAAATTCCCCCTAAACCTCGAAATGCCTTTCTGGCTGAAAGAAAAATCGAGTTCATGGGTCTCCTCGAACTTTTTTTTCTGCATATCGGTAATAATGCTATAGCATAAACCCTGCGTATCGGAAGACGTAAGCGCCGGAAAATTTAAAGGGATTAGCGATCCTCTTAATCTTATCTGCGGAGGAGTTCCCGCAGCTATATGAAGGTCGGAAGCTCCCTGGTCGACGGTTGTTTTCAATAAATCTGCGACTGACGGCATATGCGTCTCCTTTTTCTCTTTTTTAATTATAATATATTTTAATAAAAAAACAATGTTTAACAGGGGAGCGAATTCAACAGGTTTCCTTACAAATTGATAATTTCATATCTTTACACCACCTTTTTAAACAAAAAACAGTGTCGTGAGGTATCAGATTAAAAATTTGGCACCTGTTAAACGTCCATATTTTTTCCGTCTAAATACTGAATAATCTCTTCGATAGAAGTCGTTCCGTCCAGAAACCTTTCTTTCGCCGATTCCCTTAGCGGCTTCATGCCTTTTCCTGCGGCGGTTTTTTGTATTTCGTATTCGCTGGCGTTTTCATAAATCTTATTCTTAACGTCATCGTCGATGTTAAGAACTTCATAGACGGCTATCCTTCCTTTATAACCGGTTTTATTGCATGCCGGACAACCCTTTGCTTTATAAAAACGCTTCCCCTTAAGTTCCGTATCCGTAAATCCTAAATTTAATAAGAGGTTAACGTCGGCATAATAAAACTCTTTGCATTCGACGCATAATTTTCTTATAAGCCTTTGGGCTATTACGAGATTCAGGCTCGAAGCTACAAGAAAAGGCTCCACTTTCATATTGATAAGCCTAGATATAGTGGAAGACGCATTGTTGGTATGAATCGTGGAAAAAACTAAATGTCCCGTAAGAGCGGCTTTTATTGCAATTTCCGCAGTTTCTAAGTCCCTTATTTCCCCAACCATAATAATATCCGGATCCTGCCTCAAAAAAGACCTTAATGCCGAAGCAAAAGTTAAACCGATTTCTTCGTTGACAAGGATCTGATTGATTCCCTGAATGTTATATTCGACCGGGTCTTCTGCAGTAGAAATATTTACGTCCGGCCTGTTAACCTCGGAAAGAGCGCTATAAAGGGTTGTGGTCTTGCCCGAACCGGTAGGTCCGGTAACGAGAATCATTCCATATGGTTTGTGTATGGCGGCTTTAACATCTTTTAGCTGTGTTTCCGAAAATCCGAGTTTTTTCATATCGAGCTGGAGGTTAGACTTGTCTAAAACCCTGATAACTATTTTTTCCCCGAAAAGCGTAGGCAGGCAAGAAACTCTCATGTCCACTTCTTTATTTTCCATTTTGGCCCTAATGCGTCCGTCCTGCGGCAGTCTTCTTTCGGCAATATCCAACTGAGACATTATTTTCAGCCTCGAAATAATCGGATTCTTCAACTGCCCCGGTATTTTCATCTGTTCTATTAGTTTCCCGTCCATACGGTATCTTATCCTTATGACGGATTCGTAAGGTTCGATATGAATATCGCTTGCGTTAATTTTAACCGCATCTAAAAGAACCTTATTGACGAACTTAATAATAGGCTGTTCCGAGGATGACCTTTGAAGTTCGGATATATCCACTTCTTCATTCGTTTCTTCGATGGCGATGGAATCGAGATATTCTTTATTTTCCGTAAGAATACTCGATGCGTTGTAATATTTGGATAAAGCGGAGGAAATTTCGTTTTCGGAGGTGACGACTATTTCTATGTTCAAACCCGTCAAAAATTTTACGTCGTCTAAGGCTTCGACTTTAGTAGGGTCGGCTATGGCAAGATACAGGGTGTTGCCCTGCCTTTTAAAAGGAATAACCTGAAGTTTAACAGCTAAGTCAGGCGGAATGAGTTTTATAACGTTTTCCGGAATTTCGCTTTCATAAAGGTTTACCGTTGCCGCACCGAATTCTTTAGATAAAAAAGAAACGAGATCGGAATCCTTAATAAAGCCCAGTTTAGTTAGCTGTTTGCCTATACTGCCTCCATAGCGTTTTTGTTCTTCCAATGCCAAGTTTAATTCATGTACCGTAATTATGTCGTTTTTAACGAGAATTTCGCCGAGTTTTAAATCTTTAAGCCTCTCGCCTTTAGATATGCCTGACCTAATTTTTTCCTGCAGGAGCAAAGCGCTGGATATATCGTTTCTTTTAACGACTCCGTGTTTTAAAAGAATATCGCCTATCTTTTCTTTATCGAGATTGGAAGGCGACAAAAAAGCGTCGTTCATTTTTATCCTTTATTTTTTTATCTTTATTTAGGCGATAGAATTCAATTTTTATTTCTTATTTATTTTATCATAAATTTTATAATTTTTAAAATATGCCATTAATGCGTTTTTAATTGTACCCGATTCTAATTTTTTCCCCGTCCATATGTAAAAGCTTTCCAAAGCCTGAAATAAAAGCATGGAAAGTCCGTTTGCATATTTTGGATAATTATAATGGGCGGAAGAATAGGAAACGTCCATAAAATAATTTTTCCCGAGCAAATTAGAAAACGTATCTTTCATCAACTTACAGCTTTCCGCGCCGGGAGTCACCGCATTAAATATAAAATCGAAATTTTTAGATACAAATTTTTTTAAAGCGGCAGCCTGGTTAAAATCAAAAGCAAAAATCTCCGTGGGCGACTTTAATAAATCTTTCCATTTATTTGCATCTTTTTTAAGAATATCGGCATTTTTAAAAGTGCGGTTTATTATCGAAACTTCCCCGGCATTTTCTTTAATTAAAGCGTATAAAACCGCCCTCGAAGCGCCGCCCGCCCCAATAAGCATTACTCTAGAATCTTTTAAGCTTTTATTAAACTCATAATTTACGGCTTCGATAAAACCGGGTATATCTGTATTATATCCGCGATAGCCTCCGTCCTGTTCTAACTTTAAGGTATTTACGGCTCCGACCGTTTCGGATTCGGCGCTTAAGGAATCCGCATATTTTAAAACTTCGGACTTATAAGGTTTCGTGATATTTGCGCCCTTTAAGCCGAGTGCCTTGAATCCCTCGATTGCGGTTGGAAACTTGTCTGGAGTAATGTCGAATTTTCCGTAACATAAATTAACGTTAAGAATTTTTGCGATAGAATTATGTATCAACGGGGAAAGAGAATAGTCGATATTATAACCGAAAATACCGTATAAGTCAGGAGAAGCGGTCATTTTTTCCATATTATAGGAAAATTAATTAAACGCTCATAAGCAGTTGTTTGAGCATATAGTCTATTTTTGCCGCTTTTTTATCATCTATAAACATATAAACGTACCTTTCTATGTCTTGAATAGTTTTTGTAACGGACTGCTTGTCGCCTTTGCTCAGAAGATTATAATCTATGGGGATTTTTTCCGCTTTGTTTCCTAGCTGTTCCTTCAAGATTTTTTTGACCGAGTTGACTAATTCCGCGCCGCTATGTTGGTCGTTGTGCGGAGTCTCCAATTTGATGTATCCGCTTTGCAGCAGATTATAAAGAGTTTTTAAAACAAAGAAATCGTTTTCGACTGTCAAAGAAAGAATCTGGCCGATATTTCTTCTGCCGTCGACTAGAGAAAGAACGTTCCATATCTGGGGGGTTAGAGAGAGCGGCCTTAGATTGGCACTTCTATTAGTAACGACTATAGGTATGTAATTTTTTGACGGAATAACCTTTGACATAACTAACAGTTCGTCGCGTCTTTTCCTGCAATCCGTTAATATCGGCGATAAATTCATCGGGGAGGCAAAATTAATAATATCCGGCAGTGGTTTTTCGTCGAAAGCAAATTCTCCGTTAGTTAAAAACATTATATAATTAATGGTTTCAGATATGTAGTTGGACGTAAAATCGTTTTCTTTCGATTTCGGAACAGCTTCCGATTTAAAAAAATAGATATCGAAACCGGCGGCAGTTTTATAATAAGTCTTATATTTTTCAAGCATCTGAAGGTAATCCTGCTTGCTCATGTCAAGCAGCTTAACGACTAATTTTTCAAGAATATTATTATCGGATATGGAAAGAAAATTCAACATCCCTTCTTTAATAAAAAGTTTTGCGGCAAAATTTTCAAACCTTAAGTTTAACACGCCGGTTTTTTTTGAAATTTCCAAAAATTTCAAAACGTCAAAAAGCTCCAAGTTTGTTATGTTGCCTTTTACATCCATAATAATGGTATTAAGATTAAGATTGACTAAGTTAATTAGTTTATATTTTTAATATAATAATATAAAATTTAAAAATTTACAATGAGCTTCGTCGTGCTTCTTTTGGCACCTTTGTTTGCTAAAAAACAATGTTTTTTAAAGCATGCAAACAAAGATATGCAGTACTCCGTTTATTTTTGGATTTCCAACTCCCTGATTAAATGATAAATAAACCTATTGACTATGCCGACGAATATCGAGCCGAAAAATAAAACGGCTCCTATAAGAAAATATGATAAATCTATGTTATTTAGCGACGATATAAAAAAGAAAGCTCCAGCTTCCGCTATAAAGAAGAAAAGCATAAAAACCCACATTATGGTAAGCCATTTCCCGACAAATCCTCCGGGTATTCTTTTTTTAAGGTAAGCGGCGATAACCATATTAGCAAACATTATTATTGCGCCTAAAACCACCAGGACATAAAACAATCCTTTTAACGTAAAAATATAATTTAATTCTACCACGGATTACCCCCCCTTTTTTTTCTTATTTAGAAAATTAATATTAATTTAATAATACAAAATAGAAGTATTTTTTTCAATAGGTTTCTTAGACTTTTTTATTCAAGCGATTTTCGAATGTTTTTCAATTGATATTTTTTTTAGTTTATTTTATAATTATAATATTATGAAAGAAGAAAATGATACCGATTTAAACGGTTTAGCTTTCGAAGATGCCCTGAAAAAATTAGAAGAAAATGTTCTTAGTCTTGAAAAAGGCGATCTTGGACTCGACGAATCCATTAAAATTTACCAAGAAGGGATAAAATATTCCGATTATCTGCTTAAAAAACTTGATTCCGCCGAAAAAAAAGTCGAAGAGTTAAGCGCTAAAAATAACGGAAAAGACCTGCCTTCATACAGTTCCGAACCCTTAAACATATGAACGGTTTATCTGTATATCCTACATTCATAGACTCATATAAAAAATTAATAGACGATTTCATAATAACTCATTTCGATAAGATGGGTTACGGAAATAAATTTCGGCATAATAAATTTTCTCTTGCAGATTCTATGCTTTATACCTTAACCACTCCCGGCAAGCGAATCAGACCTATTTTTCTTATGCTAGCCGCCGAGAGCCTCGGCTTTACCGATAAAAAAAGGATTCTGCCTTTTGCATCATCCCTCGAATTAATACATTCGTATTCCTTAATACACGACGACCTCCCCCAGATGGACAACGACAGTTTAAGAAGGGGAAAGCCGACAAACCATATAGTTTTCGGAGAAGCTGCCGCGATACTTTCCGGAGACGCTCTCCTTACAGAAGCGTTCGTTATGCTTACTGACGAAAATTATACGGAAGGATTAGAACCCGGAAAAATTATAAAAGCAATAAGGGAAATTTCTTATGCCTCCGGAGCGGGCGGACTCGTCGAGGGACAGTTTCACGATATTAATTCGTTCGGCGAATCTTTGAGCTTAGAAGAAATCGAATATATCAACAAAAAAAAAACGGCGGGACTTATCTCGGCGGCATGCGCCGTAGGCGCAATATTATCCGGCGCGGAAGAACCCGTCGTATCGGAATTTAGAAAATTCGGAAATCTTGTCGGGCTTGCCTTCCAATCTATGGACGACGTTCTTGGAATAACAGGAAATAAAGAAGTTATAGGAAAAACGGCAGGTATAGATAAAACTAACAACAGGTTGACCGTGGCAGAAAAAATAGGATTGGAAAAAACCGGCGAATTAATTAAAGAATATAATGACAAAGCAATGCGCCATCTGGAAAAAACCGGCGCCGAAACAGGCAAATTAGCCGAATTAATTATTTATCTTACTAATAGAATAAGCTGAATAAGTTATAACTAAATTATTTTAAATTATAAAATTGGAATTATTGGGTTATTAAGTTATTATCGCGTAGAAAAATGATATTGGAAAAAATAAAAAAGCCTCAAGATATAAAATTGTTAAGCGAAGAAGAGCTTAAATTCCTTGCGGACGAACTCAGGGAAGAAATAATATCCGTCTGCTCCAAAAACGGCGGACATATAGCTTCGAGTCTCGGAGTCGTCGAACTCACTATAGCCTTATTAAGATCGTTTGATTTTGAAAAAACCGATAAAATTATCTGGGACGTCGGACATCAATCTTATTCCTATAAAATTCTAACCGGAAGAAAAGAAAATTTTAATACCCTTAGAAAAATCGGCGGCATATCCGGTTTTCCTTCCTTAAGCGAAAGCAGATACGATTTCTTCGGGACCGGGCATGCAGGAACGTCTATATCGGCGGCTCTAGGTATGAGCGTCGCAAAAGATTTAAATAGGGGAGGCGCGGTCAAAAACGACGAATCCGGCAAAAACGACAAGGCTTATTATGCAGGCTGCGGAAACGGAAGAATTATTGCCGTAATAGGCGACGCCTCGATATCTAGCGGTCCGGCGCTCGAAGGATTAAATAATGCAGGGTCGCTAAAAAAGGATATAATCGTAGTTTTAAACGATAACGAAATGTCCATTTCTAAGAACGTAGGGGCTATTTCAAATTATTTAAACAAAATACTTAGCGGAAATTTTTATCAGGGCATTAGGAAAGAAGCCGAAAAAATGCTTAAATCCATACCCTTGTTCGGTTCGCAAGTAGCGAGGCTTATTTCTAAATTTGAAGAATCTTTTAAAAATCTGATAGGCCCCGGTATAATTTTCGAAGAACTTGGTTTCACTTATATAGGCCCGATAGACGGACACAATATTCCCTATCTCTTAAATACTTTCGAAAATATAAAAAATATCGAAAAGCCTATTTTGCTTCACGTCATTACAAAAAAAGGCAAAGGCTACGAGCCCGCGGAAAAAAATCCTTCCATTTTTCACGGAATTTCTGCTTTCGATAAAAAAACAGGGTTAACCTTAAAAAAGTCGGGCAATATCTCTTACGGCGAGCTTGCATCCAATTTTCTTCTAAACGTTGCCGAAAATAACGGCAAAATAATAGCGGTTACCGCAGCAATGCCGGACGGCACTGGTCTGTCAAAGTTTTCCAAAGTTCTTCCCCGTAGATTTTTCGATGTCGGAATAGCTGAAGAGCATGCCGCGGTATTCGCGGCGGGCGCAGCGGCTAACGGATTAAAACCTTTCGTCTTCATATATTCCACTTTTCTTCAAAGGTCGTTAGACCAGATAATACACGACATATGCCTTCAAAATCTACCCGTAGTTTTCTGTATCGACAGGGCGGGCATAGCCGGAGAAGACGGCGCTACCCATCAAGGAATATTCGATATATCTTATTTAAACTATATACCAAACCTTATTTTCATGTCGCCGCGAAATGAATATGAACTGATGCGGATGATAAAAAGTTCCGTTTTATATAATAAACCTGTAGCCATAAGATACCCCAAGGCGGAGGTTTCATATTTTATTCCCCCTGCCGAAAGCGAAGTTGCTCTTATAAAAGAAGGGGAATTCGACATATTGATAGATCCGGGCATCTTTAAAAACGTTATAATAAGCATAGGTTCTCCGCATACGGAAATTTTAAACGAAATGCTGCCAAAACTAAACGGCGATATCGACGAAGAAGAAGAAAAAATAGGTCTGATAGACGCAAGATTTATTTCTCCGGTTTTGCCGGAATTAATCGATAAAATAAAAAATGCCAAAAGGATTATGACAGTTGAGGAAAATGTAGAATTTTCCGGTTTCGGGGCAAAGCTTTTAACCTCCTTATGCAAAGAAAGGCACTTAACCGATTTGGAATATAAAATTATTTCTCTTGGAAATAATTTTGTCGAGCACGGTTCCCGTGGCGAGCTTCTTGCCATCAAAGGATTTTCTAAAGAAAAATTGCATGATTCCATAAATTCATTTTTTTTTACGAATGCGGCCTGTAAAAAAAATAAGATTAGATATTCTTCTTTCTAACAAATCCCCGGAGTTAGGATTAGATTTAACAAGAACGAAAGCATCGGCTTTGATAATGGAAGGCATGGTTTCGGTAAGCGGAATTGTTTGTACGAAACCCGGAACCCCGGTAAACTTAGATAGCATCATAGAAATAAAAGAAACAAACCCTTATGTATCGCGCGGCGGATTAAAATTAAAAGGGGCTATTTTAGAATTCGGCTTAGACGTAAGAGGGAAAAAGGCGATCGACGTCGGCGCTTCGACGGGCGGATTTGCCGATTGCCTGTTAAAAGAAGGGGCGGAATTCGTTTATGCCGTCGACGTCGGTTACGGACAACTCCATTATTCTTTAAGGAATAACCCTAAAGTTAAAAATTTGGAAAATACAAACATAAAAGATTTAAAGTTTGAAGATATCGGCGAGGAACTCGACCTTGCCGTCTGCGACGCCTCTTTCATATCGCTCGTTAAAATTATTCCCGGTATTTTAAAGTTCGTTAAAAAAGACGGACTTATACTTTTGCTAATCAAACCGCAGTTTGAAACCGAAAACAAAAGCAGTCTTAAAAAAGGGGTTGTAAAAGACGATAAAATCCATCGAGCCGCTATAAATAAAATCGTAGATTTTTCGAAAAACTTAAATCTTTCGTTTATCGGAGTAAAAAAATCATGCATAAAAGGAAAAAAAGGAAATACGGAGTTTTTTATATTATTATCGCGTTGATTTTAATTTTTTTTGCGGCGCATGCGCATAAGGCAAACGCGGGCGAAAACGCAAACGCAAGCCCCGTCGTCAGGCTAAAATCGTCTGCTATATTCGATATTACCGCCGGTTTTATTAATTATTACAAAGGAAATTATCCTGCCGCCGTTAATTATTTTAAGCGGGAAAGCGGAAACATTTTTAAAAACCGGTATTACGATTATACGATTTCACTTTTATATTATAAAAAAGGGGAATATAAAAAATCTTTAAAATATTTAAATTCCGCACTGAATTTATATCAGAAAATTAACGGAAACGCAAAACCGCCTAAAACTAAAATTAAATACCTGTTTCTTAAGGCTAAAATAGCCGCGAACCTGCACAATTTAAAAATGTCGGTAAAAATTCTCAAGCGCATTCTTAAATCAAACCCTTATAGCCAGAGGGCCATTTTGCTTCTTTCTGATATTTACATATATAAAAACGATTTAAAGACCGCCATTTTTTATTTAAATATTATAAAATTAAATTATCCCGGTAATATAAACTCGTATTACCTGCTTTCTAAAATATATTCCGTTCAAAACAAGAATGATAAAGCCGAAAAAAATTTAAAAAAAATCATAAAACTCGACCCTTACTTTAAAAAAGCGTATTTCAGGCTTGCCGCTATTTACATTCTTGCCGGAAAAGAAAAAAAAGCGATAAAAGTCTTCGACGATTACTTAAAAATAGATCCTTATTCTAAAACGGCGATATACCAATCTGCCATACTAGAGTACACTATTAAAAACTACCAGGCGTCCAGAAAACTTTTTTTAAATTTTATAAATATTGCCAAAAATTCAAAAAATAATTTTAGATTAATAAACAATGCTTATTTCTTTACCGGCATTTCCTATATATTGCAAAAAAATTACAAAAGGGGATTATTTTATTTAAATAAGCTTAAGCCGGGAAGGCATTATATAGATGCCAAGTTGCAGGAAATCGAAATATACATAGGCCGCTATAAAAAAACCGGAAACGTTAAATACGGCAAATATATAAGGACGGCCGTATCCAATATGCTTTCCAATCCTGGAATAAAGAAAAACCTTAAGCTATATTATTTTTCGGCTATAGCCTGCGAAGAAATTAAAGATTATAAAATGTCTGAATACGTAATAAAAAAGGGATTGCTAAAATTTCCAAATAATACATCCCTTCTTTACGAACTTGGTTCGATTTATCATTTGCTGAAAAAAGATACGGCCGCCAATCTCGTAATGAAAAAGATTTTAAAAATAAATCCATACGACGCGGATGCGCTTAATTATGTTGGATATGAACTTGCTGTAAAAAATAAAAATTTAAAAAAATCGGAAGAAATCCTTAAAAAAGCCCTGTCTTACGATAAAGGCTCTCCTTTTATTATAGACAGCCTTGGATTTGCGTATTACATGGAAAAACAATATGCAAAGGCGCTTAAATTATTTAAAACGGCCCTTAAAAAACTCGGCAAATCTGCAACTGTTTTAAAACATGCCGGCATGGATTATTTTATGCTTAAAAGGTATAAAAAAGCCCTAAAATATTTTGAAAAATCCTATAAAATTAAAAAGACCGCGGAGGTAAAGAAATATATAGCAATAATAAAAAATATGAAATTGTAAATATTTTCGGAATTATACACTTGAAGAAGGAATCTATTATAGGTTCTTTAAAATATTATATTGTGCTGCCAAGTGCATAATTCCGAAAATATTTAAAGGCAGCCGGCTTTTTTATACTTCCTTTTAAGGATAAGGTTTGCAATTTCGATATCTTTCCTGATTCTCGCTTCAAGTTCGCCTGCATTGCCGAATTTTATTTCTTCCCTTAGCCTTTCGAGAAAGAAAACCTCTATTTCTTTACCATAAAGGTCTTCGTTAAAATCGAATATATAAGATTCTATCCTTCTTGTAATATCGTTAAAAGTGGGGTTGGAACCAACATTGGTAACGGAGTCGTAAAATCCGTCGTTTATCCGGACATGCGTCACATATACGCCGTCTTTAGGGAAAAGTTCCTCCTCCGGAATTATATTTGCCGTAGGAAATCCAAGCTGCATTCCCCTGCCGCATCCCTTTACGACCCTGCCGTGAACCGAATAATCCCTTCCAAGAAATCTCTTGACCGAACAAACCTTTCCGATTATGACCAGACGCCTTATAAGAGAACTGGAAACAATTTCGTTGTCTATCACTACCGGTTCGACCACCGTAAGTTCGAAGCCGAGTTCTTTAGAAAGTTTTTCTAACAAAAGGGTATTGCCCGATTTATTTATACCAAACCCAAAATCGTGGCCTACTATAATCTTAAGAGGATTTAATTTTTTAACTATAATGTTTTTGATAAAGTCCTCAGGTTTTATATTTGCGAATTCCGGCGTAAACTTTATATAGACTACATAGTCTATTCCGGTTTCTTCTATAAGTTCTATTTTCTTTTCGAAAGTCGTTATTAATTTAACCTTGGCTTTCGGATTAACGATCTTTAACGGATGCGGGTGAAAGGTGAGTGCGACAGCTGCGGAATTTAATTCTAATGCGGAATACTTCGTCATTTCCATAAGCCTTCTATGTCCCAGATGAATTCCGTCGAAACTTCCTATAGTTACTACAGAATTCTTAAAATTAATGCCGGATTGATTTATTTCAAACACTTCCAATTTTTACGCCCCCTTTTTTCTTTTTATCGTATTATATTCGTACTTGTTATTTAAGTTATTTAAATAATAGAATCAATATAAATATAAGTCCAATAATCCATCCCGTTATTCCAAGCGCCGAAATATAAAAAATAGAAAACGCGCTTCCTATAAAAACGAAAATGCCTGAAGATATTATTACCGACGCGATTAAAAGTCCGTTTGCAATCCTTTTGCTCGACCTTTTTATTTCTTCGATAAATCCGTCCAAACCTTTATGAATAAAATCTATCGAAAAATTATCTTCCGACATTTTTTTAAGTATTTTTTCGGCTCTTTTTGGAAATCCGCCGATAAGGTCTTTATAATTTTTTAACTTGTCTAATACCGATTCCTTGATATCTTTTACCCTTTCTTTTTTATCTATCAGGGCGTCGAAATCAAAAAACTTCAGTCCCGAATCGACGAAAGAAAAATCCGGGTCGAGCGTTTTTGCTATGAATTCTATCGGAAGCAAAGCCTTAAACAGCATAGAAAGCTCCGAGGGTATGACAAGCCTATTTTTTTGTCCTATTTTTAATGTTTCCAAAAGGATTTCCGAACTGTAAATATTCCTGAAAGGTTTGTTGTAGAAACTTTCTATGAATTCCATAAGTTCGAATTTAAAAAACTGCTCTTCCTTATCGGTCAAATCCCCCATGCATATATCGATAAAAATAGATGCCGCTTCTTCGTAATTGCCGTTAAAAAATTCGATAAAGTATTTAAGGACTTTTTTCCTTAAATCTTTGGTAAGTATTCCTACGGAACCGAAATCTATTATTCCTATTTTTCCGGGATTTATTACGAAAACGTTTCCGGGATGAGGGTCGGCGTTAAAGTAACCGATTATGAATATCTGCTTAAAAAAATGATTCAGGAAGATTTTAAGAACGGCTTTATTGTCTATATTCATTTTAGACAATGCGTCTAAGTCGCTTACTTTAACGCCTTCTATGAAGTCTTCGACCAATATCGCTTTTGTCGAATACTGCCAATAAATTTTCGGAATTTCCACGCAGTCTTTGTCTAAATTAGACTTTCTTATCTTTTCCGTATATCCGGCTTCCGCCATAAAGTCGAGTTCGGATATAATGCTTTTGCTGAATTCTTTGAATAAATCTTCCGCATTATCTATATAAAGCAGTTCTTTAACCGCGTCTTTTACTATATTAACGATAAAATACAACACGTCAATATCGTTATTTATTGTTTTATCGACGTTTCTTTTTTTTATTTTAACGGCGACGGCGGTCCCGTTTTTTAGGACCGCTTTATGAACCTGTGCTATGGAAGCCGAAGCTACCGGCCTTTCTTCGAAAGAGGCGAAAATATCTTTTAAATCGCTTCCGGTTTCGCTTTTGAATATCCCCCTGATTTCGTCTATTGTATTAAAATCTATATTTGCGCTGTCCTGAAGTTTTCTTAACTCGATTATATATTTCAAAGGGAGAGTCCGTATTTCCTGAGAAAATACCTGTCCGAGCTTTATGAAAGTGGGACCCAGTTCTTCTAAGGCATATCTGAGCCTTATTTCCGGCGGAACGTTTTGATAATTTTCAACAGGATACGCCGCTTTAAGGTATTTTTTAAATATAAAAAATTTGGAAAGACCTATATTCGTAATAATCTGATAAAACCCGTGTTTTGCAAATATCGCAACTACTTTTCTAATCCTTTTAACCGCCCTTATAAATCTGAAAAAATCGCCGATTTTCATATAGATGCCATCTTTATATTATTCGTCTTTATCGAACTTAATGAACCTGAGGTCTATTTCGCGTTTAAGGAGGTCTATCGAATAAACGCTGACCAAAATTTTATCGCCAATTTTAAAGATTTTTCTCGTATGCCTTCCTTTAAGAATTTTTGAATTGTCGCCGTATTCGTAATAATCGTCGGCTATAGTGGAGACATGTACGAAACCCTGAATAAAAAAACCCTTGATATCTACAAAAAAACCGAAATTCACGACATTTGTGATAAAACCTTCAAATACGGCCTGTCCGTTTTTTTTTAAAAATTGCATTTTTTTAAAATCGGCGTACTCCCTTTCCGCATCGGCAGAAAGTTTTTCCCTTCTGGAAATTGCGTTTGACGCATGTCTTAAATATTCGGTATTAAGCCATTCCGGAGTTTTTTTGTTTTTATCTCCTTCTATTATAAAAATAAGTATCCTGTGTATAATTAAATCTGCATACCTTCTTATTGGCGAAGTAAAATGCGTATACGACTTAAGTGCAAGTCCAAAATGTTTTATATTGACCGGAGAATAGACGGCTATGCGCATAGATTTTAAAAAAGCCTGCTCTAAAAAAGAGGCAAGCGGCGATTTCTTCAAATCGTTTAACATTTTGCGGTAATCTAAAGAACTTTTGGGAGAATCGTGCCTTAAAGGCATTTTAAAATATCTTAATATTTTTAAAAATTCTTTAACTTTTTCTTCGTCCGGTCTTTCATGTACCCTGTAAATAGAAGGAATATTTTTAGACTCTATGAATTCAGCCACGGCGCAGTTTGCGATTATCATAAAATCTTCTATTAATTCGTGAGCGAAATTTCTCGGTTCGGGAACGACGCTTAAAGGTTCTTTGTTTTCGTCAAGTTCCACTTTGCTTTTAATAGGGTCGAAATCTAAACTGCCGTTTTTGAGCCTTTCATGTCTTAAGATTTTAGAAAGACGCTTCATATCCAATAGCATATCTTTAACCGGTGCAATTTCTTTATCTAACTTGCCGGTATAGTCCGTTCCTTCCGTCCGGCTTTCCAATGCCGTTAAATAATTATATACCTCGTTATAAGTAAGCCTGGCAAAAGTTTTTATGGCCGACCTGTATATTTTTTGTTTTTCCATTTTTCCGGTTTCGGCATCGATGTTCATTTCGCAAACGATTACGAACCTCTTTTTCCCGGGAAGCAGGCTGCACAATCCGTTGGAGAGTTTTTCCGGAAGCATCGGATAAACGCTGCCGGGAAAATAAGTAGAATTTCCTCTTTTAAATGCCTCTGCATCTATGCCGCTTCCGTAACGCACGAAATACGAAACATCGGCAATCGCTACGTAAAGTTTAAAATCTTTCGCCTTCTTAAGTCTTTTTAAATATACGGCGTCGTCGAAATCCTTTGCATCTTCCCCGTCTATTGTTACGAAAGGCAAATCCGTCAAATCGCGCCTGTGTTTTTCCAAGGTTTTTTCTTCGAAATCGGAAGAAAAAGCATCGAGCTCTTTTAAAGCTTCTTTATCGAAATGCGTATATATATTATATTTATTTAGCGCTATTTCTTCTTCTGCGCCTTCTGTTTCTATACTGCCGATAATGCGGTCTATCTTTGCCGTCCGCGATGAAAAATCTGCCGTTTCCGGCAAGACGGCATTAACTATTACCCCGTTTTTTAACTTATTCCTGTCTTTAAATTTATTTATATCTAAATAAAACGCATCGTCGAACTCCGGCGAAATAGGCGTCAAAACTGCTATGTTTTTTTCTACTCTGACGGTCGCTTTAAAACTTTTTAAATTTCTTTTGATTATCCTTATGACCCTTCCTCTCCTGTCCTCCGAACCTGAAGATTTCAAGGAAAATTTAGCTTTTTTGCGGCGTTGTTTTTTATTATTATAATAATAATTGTCTGGAATAATCTGCAACATTACGATGTCTTCCGGTATGGCGCCGGACAAGTCGGAATTTTTTACGAAAATATCTTTTCCTCCGCCGGCTTCATCGCTTACAAAAGCATAATTACGCTTTTTCGCAACCACTATCCCGCGTATTAAATTTAATTTTTGCGAATATACATATTTTTCGCCTTTGGTAAAAATCAAGTCGCCGTCTTTTACCATAGAATCCAATATATTTTTGGCAGCGGAAAGATTTTTGGCCGAAGTTATATCCATGCCGTGCTTTACGTCAGCGAAAGAAAGAGGGACATCTGATTTTTGCGAAAACAGGTAAACAATATTTTTCTTTGTTATTGTTTTCATTGATTTTTTATTTTTTTACGTGCCATAGATTCTAAAATATGATAAAATCTAAAAATATTATATCTAAATAATAACACTTGGCGAATATTTTTTCATTATAATATTTCTTAAAATATTAAAGCTAAACAATAAAAAACGAATAATCAGCCGGAATGGCGGAACTGGTAGACGCGCACGGTTCAGGGCCGTGTAAGAATAATCTTGTGGGGGTTCGATTCCCCCTTCCGGCACCAGTTAAATTATAATCATGCAAAATAATAATACGAAACATTAAAATTATACGAATTATGCTTTTAACAAAGCCCGTTGCTTCATTTTATTTAAAATGACGGCTTTGTTCCGTCATTGCGGGCATATCTTTGACTGCATTTATAAAAGCCGACGGCTTTTATGCAGGCAAAGATGCGAAGCAGCCCCAATTTTAACATTTAATAGATTTAATTCGGAGAATTTATGTTAAATCCGCTAAAAATTTTTTGCTCAACCGTTTGCGCTATTACTATAATCGTGTTATTTAATTTTGCGGGAATAAATATTGCTAAAGCGCAGGAACAGGCTAAGGCGCAGGCATCGTCTAAAACTTTGCTGGATTATACCCATGAAACTATCGCGAAAAATTACGAAAATATAATGGTAGAACACGAAATAATAAAAATACTAAATAAAAAAAGTATTAAAAAATATTCGCCTTTATTGTTTCCATTTTCGGCTAAAAATCAAAAACTCAAAGTTTATTTCATTAAAATTATTCAGCCCGGCGGAAACATCATTCATATAAACTTAAGCAACCTTAAGACCGTAACGGCTCCATTCAATCCGGAAGCGCCTATTTTTTCGAATCAGATGTTAAAGACTATTTCGCTTCCTGCCTTAGTTAAAGGTTCGATAGTCGACTATAAATTTAAAACTACGGTAGTAAAGCCCTATATGAAAAACAATTTTTTTACGGAAGATTATTTCGGCGGGCTTTCCCCGGTTAAAAAATCCGTCTATAAACTAACCTTGCCGAAGGGCGCATTTTACCGGTATGCCGAATACGGATTACGCGAAAAGCCGGAAATAATAAACGGCTCTAAAACTACGACGCTTATCTGGTCGGTATGGAACAGAAAAAAAATAACGCCGGAAGAAATGGGACCAGGGGAGTCTTTCATTGTTCCGCATGTCATGGTATCGTCCGTCAAGTCTTGGAACGAGGCGGCTTCCTGGTATGCGCACCTTGCGCAAGACATAATAAAGCCAGGCAAGTCGCTTGATAGTTTCATAAAAAAATTGACTTTTTCAAAAAAAACAAAAATAGAAAAAATAAAAGCGGTATATAATTTCGTCGCAAAAAAAATAAGGTATGTGGGTTACGAATTCGGCATAGACGGTTACAAGCCGAGCGACGTAAATTCCATTTTTAAAAATAGAATGGGGGACTGCAAGGACCATGCGACTCTTTTTACGTCTATACTTAAGAAAATAGGCGTTGAAGCCTATCCTGTTCTCATACCTACGACAGAAATTCCGGATATGAACCCAAACCTGCCCACCCCTTTTGTTTTTGACCATGAAATAACGGCAATAAAATTAAAAAACGGTAAATTTATATTTGCCGATACCACGTCTAACGTTACCACTTTTGGCGACCTTCCTACAATGGACCAGGGCAGGAACGTTTTAATAATAGTTAACGGAAAAGGAATAATAGCAAGAACTCCTATTTTCCCGCCTTCGAAAAACGCTATTTTTACTAAAGAAAACGCTTTGCTTTCGCCTTCCGGAACTATTAAAGTTAAGGCGTCCGTTACGTACTACGGAGCTTACGATATGTATAAAAGGTATCTTTATTCTTCTACATCTAAGAGAAAAAAGCTCAATTCTGTTCTAAAAAACGTTTTATCGATAGCCCCCGGCGCCGAACTTACGGGATACTTCTTTAAAAACGGAAACAGCCTTATTAAGCCTTATATCGAAAATTTTTCTTTTTATGCAAAAAAATATTACGTAAAAAACAAAAATATCGTTGCCTTAAGGCTTCCGTTGCGGATAAGGACCATATTGACGAAATTAACGGCTCTTAGCCCCAGAAAATACCCTTTAAAGATAGGCTATAACTTTTCCGAAAAAACGGCGCTTGAGCTTAGTTTTCCGAAAAAATACAAAATATCCTTTATTCCTGAGGCCGTAAATATTAAGGACGCCGCAGGCTCTTTTAAAACAAGCTATTATATTAAAAATAAAAATAAAATCATTTTTGACTCATATTTTTCCGTCAACGGCTATAAAATAAAACCAAAGAATTATGCGGCTGCAAAAAAATTATTCGACGGGACGATAAAAACTTTAAAAAATCAAATAATTATATTTAATGAGTTCGAATAATCTTTCCATCCATAATAACTGGTTTAAGGAAATTCCGTCTAAAAATTCTTTGGAAATAGGATTGGTTCAGGTATATACGGGCAACGGAAAAGGAAAAACCACCGCCGCCCTCGGACAGGCTTTAAGGGCAAGCGGCCATAATATAAAATCCCTCATAATCCAATTTTTAAAAGGCGGGTTTTACTCCGGCGAAGTCAAAGCTATAGAAAAAATAGAAAGCTGTTTTCCGCTTATTAAAATTTATCAGGCAGGAAGTCCGTTCTTTGTGAACAAAGATAAAATATCCGAAAAAGACGCCGTTTCCAACAGAAAGGGTTTAACCCTTGCGGAAGAAACCGCATCGTCCGAAAGCGGCAGCGACGTTGGAATACTGATATTGGACGAAGTCAACGTAGCGGTAAATATGGGCATAATTAAATCCGAAGAGGTAATAAGGCTGGTACGAAATAGACGCAAGAATATCGAAATAATCCTTACCGGCAGAAACGCCCCCCAAGAAATATTGGACATAGCCGATTTGGTTACGGAAATGAGGGAAATAAAACATTATTACAACAAAAACGTCCCTTCCAGAATAGGTATAGAAAAATAATCAAATATTAAATTTAATTGATTTTATATATAATTATATAATATAATATCGTTCGATTATTTTTTAAATACCCATATTTATTGAAATATAAATAAACCGTCTTTAAAAATCTAATAACAAATAACAAAACTACGGAGGTTGCCTTAATGAAAGTTAGCATAATCGGCGCGGGAAGACTCGGCGCGACTCTCGCATACACGTTAACCCTTAAAGATACAGTTAGGGAAGTCACACTAATAGATATAAACCATAACCTGTCGAAAGGAGAAATGCTCGATATTTCCCACGGAGTATCTCTTACCGGTTATACACGCATTAAAACCGCAGATTACGACTCCGTTAAAGACGCCGACATTATCGTTATTACGGCCGGAATTCCAAGAAAGCCCGGCGAATCGAGACTCGACTTAAACAAAAAAAACGTTAATATATTAAAAGACATAGTCGGCAATATTACCAAATATAACAAAAGCGCAATACTTTTCGTCGTATCTAATCCGGTTGATATAATGACTTACGTGGCATATAAAGTTTCGGGATTCGAAAGGAAAAGGGTTTTCGGAATGGGTACCATGCTCGATACTACAAGGCTTCGTTCCGCCGTTGGAATGTTTTTCGACCTGAACCCGAAGGACGTTAATATAATGTTTCTCGGCGAACACGGGGACAGCATGACCCCGGTTTTCTCGCTTGCAAATATAAACAGCATTCCTTTAAGTTCTATTCCAGGCTACGACAAGAAGAAACTTGAGGAAATAGCCGAATATTCGAGAACCTGCGCTGCAGAAGTCATAGCGTTGAAAGGCGGCACGATATTTGCTCCCGCTGTCGTTATGGCTGAAATAGTCGAATCAATGGTTAAGGACAGAAGGCAAATCATGCCCCTGTCGGTTTATCTTGAAGACTATTACGGAATCGACGGAATCTACACAGGCGTTCCCGCGATCCTTTCTAAAAACGGAATAGAAAGCGTCATAAAGCCCATGCTGACCGAAAAAGAAATAGAAGGCTTAAGAGGTTCGGCGGCTGTAATAAAAAATGCAATAAAAGATTTAAAGGACGGCGGATTTATAGATTAGTTCGTTATCGAACGCCTCTAAACGAACTTAAGATTTAAATCTGCCGCTTTTAAGCCTGCCTATTATTGCCGCCGTTTACGAAAAGCTTGTCTAAATCCACATAAATCGGATTCTTTAATATCAGCCATTAAAAAAATACTACTTTTAGCCAATTAAATTTCTAATAAATAATTTGAGGTAAAAAACTTAACGGTAAATAACCCGCTTTTTATCTTTAACTTCATCGTTATAGTTATCATTTTTCTCGAAATACATTGTGCCAGTCTTAAGCCCGGCCGTTTTTATCTACCCCCAACTTTATCGTTTATATTTAATTTATATCGTATAATTTAATTTTTGTAAAAGTTTATTGTTGATATTTTATTTGATTTTATTTATAATTTTATATATTGGAATATAAAAAGGTTTTACTAAAGAGTTTTTTATATAAAAGTGGGTTATGCCCGCTTTTTTTGTTTTATGCATGAGAATTTAATAAAGGAAATAGAAAAAATTATCGAAGAAACAGTTCCTTATTACGGGTGCTATCTTGTAGGAGCGTTATTTTTCCCGGCAAAAAAAAATAGCGGCGCTATTCTAAGGGTATATATCGATTCGGAAAACGGCGTGGATATATCGGCATTATCCGAAATATCCAAAGAACTGAGCATGATATTAGATGTTAAGGACACCATAAATTTTAGATATACCCTCGAAGTTTCGTCGCCTGGGATAAACAGGGTGCTTTTAAAATTTAACGATTATATAAAATACAAAGGGAAAAGGGTTAAAATAGCTTTAAAAAATAAAATAGAGGGCAGGATAAATTTAATAGGAGAAATTATAGGCGTTTGCGTAAATGACGATATTTGCGGCGGAGAGAAAAACAGAGATATAACTATTTTCGACGAAATAGAAAAAAAACCGCTTACAGTCAGTTTTTACGATATAAAAAAAGGGAATTTATTAATCATATAAATTTATTTTAATTAAAAAAATTAAAATCAAGGAGTTTTAACGTGTCACAAATTATCATAAACGATCTAAATCCGGTTATAGACCAGGTATCCAAAGACAAGAACATCGAAAGGCGTTTAGTCATAGAGGCTTTGGAGCAGGCAATTCTCGCTATCGCCAGAAAGAATCTAGGTCAGGGATACGATCTTGAAGCTCATTTTACAGAAGAAACCGGCGAAATCGAAGTTTTTATGTTTAAGTATGTGGTGAAAGAAGTTAAAAATCCGAAAACGGAAATATCTGTTGAAGAAGCCTTAAAAATAGACCCCGATGCTATTGAAGGAGACAGTCTTGGACTTAAGATCGAAAAAAATATCTACGGAAGAATCGAGGCTCAAGTCGCTAAGCAGGTTATATTCCAAAAAATAAAAGAAATAGAATATAAAAACATCTACGACGAATTTAATGAGCGAAAAGGCGAGATAGTCAGCGGACTCGTCAGAAAAGTAGAAAAATCGATGATAATAGTCGATCTTGGAAAAACCGAGGCAATTTTACCGCGAGCCGAGCAAATATTCAGCGAAACTTACAAGTCGCATGATAGAATAAGGGCAGTGTTATCGAATATTAAAATGGAAAAAGGCGGACCTAAACTTATTCTTTCGCGTTCGTCCGACGAATTTTTAATTAAACTCTTCGAAATTGAGGTTCCAGAAATTTACGACGGGATAGTTAAGATAGTAAGAGTCGCCAGAGCGCCTGGATTCAGGTCTAAAATCGCGGTTGCGACCGCTAATAAAGACGTCGATCCGGTCGGCGCCTGCGTAGGAATGAGAGGAATAAGAATACAGAGCATTACAAACGAACTGAGGGGGGAAAAAATAGATATTATACCTTTTTCCGAGAATACGGCAAAATTTGTCGTAAGAGCGCTAAGTTCTATCGAGCCGTCCAATATTACGGTCGACGAAAACGCTAAGTCTATTACCGTTATCGTTCCTGATGACCAGCTTGCGCTTGCGATAGGCAAACAGGGTCAAAATGTCCGGCTTGCCTCAAAAATTACCGGCTATAAAATAGACATCGTCAGCGAATCAAAAACGGGATCGAGAGATAAAAACGCTTACAAAGAACTCATGGATATACCAAGCGTAGGCGATATTACGGCTAAACTTTTATATCAGAACGGATATATTAATGTAGAAGATATAGTTAATGCCGATGCCGCCAAATTAGCGAAAGACATTTCGGTAGAAGAAAAGAAAGCCGAAAAGATAATCGCTTCGGCAAGCGATTATTTAGAAAAAATAAAGTCCGACATCGAACTTAAAGAAAAAATAGAAAAAGATATTATTTAACTGAAATAAGAAATCAAGAAAAAGGAAAAGGAACAAAAATAATGGAAGAAAGAAGGGTTTCGAAAGGAGTTATAAGGAGAAGGGCAAGCAAACCCGAACCGGAAGAGACTAAAGAAAAAACAGCCGGAGCCGTAACGGAAGCCGTTCGTCAAGATAGTGCGGAAGTTCCGGCAAAAGAGAAAATCAAGGAAAAGAAGCCGGCGCCGGCTATTGTTTCAACCAATCCGGAAGAAACTTCGAAAGAAACGAAGGCGGTTAAAAAATATAAAGATAATAGACAGGCTAGACTGGAGACTTCTGAAGAAAAATCAGGTAAAGAAAAGGAAAATGCTGCCAGGCTAAAGAAAGCAGGCAAAAATGAAGCATTTAAAGCGCCGGATGTTCTTAACGTCGTAAAGACTTTAGACCAGGTTAATGTTAAAAGCTTTACAGGGGAAGCGAATGAAGGTACTGCGCAAAAAAAAGCCGTTAGAAAAGAAGAAATTAAGAAAGGACAGTTTTCTAAATTTTCCAGAAAAGAAAAATTTATAGATACTGCGGGCGAAGACGAATCATTTATTTTCAGAAAGTATAAAAGAAAGTTCGGAGGCAAGTTTCATAAGCAGCATAAACAGATTCAGCAGGCAGTTCCGGAAAAGAAGGCGTCCAAGAAAGTAATTAAAATAAGCAGCGGCATTACGGTTAACGAATTGTCCCAGGTTCTTGGAGTCAAGGCATCCGAAGTCATAAAAAAACTAATGGACGTCGGCGTTATAGCGACGATTAACCATATAATCGATATAGATGCCGCCTCCCTTATAGCTTCGGAATACGGATATACCGTCGAAAACGTCAGTTTTAACGAGGCTATAGCCCTGGAGGAGCAGGTCGATGCGGAAGAGTCCCTTTTTCAGAGAGCGCCGGTGGTTACGGTAATGGGGCATGTGGACCACGGCAAAACCTCACTGCTCGACGCAATAAGAAAAACGAACGTAACGTCGAACGAAGCCGGTGGAATAACGCAGCACATAGGCGCATACAGCGTTAAGACGGACGATTCCATGATTACGTTTCTAGATACCCCCGGCCATGAAGCATTTACCGAAATGAGGGCAAGGGGAGCCGGTATAACGGATATAGTGGTGCTGGTGGTAGCTGCGGACGATGGGGTTATGCCTCAGACCATAGAGGCTATTAATCATGCCAAGGCCGCGAATGTTCCTATTATAGTGGCTATAAATAAGATAGATAAGCCTGGGGCTAGTCCCTCCAGGATTAAAAACAGTCTTTTAGAATACGGTCTTGTTTCCGAAGAGCTAGGTGGGACTACCCTGTATGCAAATGTTTCGGCTAAGACCGGGCAGGGCATAAAGGAGCTTCTGGAACTCATCATACTTCAAGCCGAAATATTAGAATTAAAAGCAAATCCGGATAAACCGGCAAGAGGAGCCGTAGTAGAATCAAAATTAGATAAAGGAAGAGGACCGGTAGCTACCGTTTTAATTCAGAGCGGCACATTAAGGGTAAACGACAGCGCCGTGTGCGGTTTGTATTATGTTAAAGTAAGGGCAATGGCGGATTATAAAGGAAATAGGATAGAAACCGCAGGTCCTTCTACGCCTGTGGAGATATTCGGATTGGAAGGCGTTACTTCACCCGGAGATAATTTTATCGCCCTTAAAGACGAGAAGGAAGCAAAAAGGATAAGTCTGGAAAGACAGTTGAAACACAGGGAAACGGAACTAAGTTCCAATGCGAGAATGACTCTCGAAGGTTTATACGAAAAGATTAAGACCGGCGATGTGAAGGAGCTGAAATTAATAGTAAAAACTGATGTTTACGGTTCGATGGAAGCGTTGACGCAGTCTTTTAAAAAGCTTTCGAATCCAAAGGTAAAAGTCAATATAATACACGGAGGAGCGTCGGCGATTACCGAGAGCGACATTATGCTTGCAAAAGCGACTAATTCCATAATTATAGCGTTCAACGTCCGTCCAGAGCCAAAAGCATTATCCTTAAGCGAGGCGGAAGGAATAGAAATAAGGTATTACAGTATTATTTACGATGCGGTGAAAGATATAAAAGACGCTATGGAGGGTCTGCTTGCGCCGATAGAAAAAGAAAAGATCACAGGCAAAGCCGAAGCCAGAAGCGTTTTTAACGTTCCAAAGTATGGAACTGTCGCGGGGTCGTTCGTATTGGACGGGGTCGTAAAAAGAAATTCCAACGTCAGGCTGTTAAGGGACAACGTAGTAATATATACCGGACATATAAATTCGTTAAAGAGATTTAAAGAGGATGTAAAAGAAGTGCAGGCAAATTTCGAATGCGGGATTCTTCTGGAAAATTTTAACGATATAAAAACCGGGGATATCATAGAAGCCTACGACATAGAATATATTAAACAGACCCTGGATTCGGCTGCGGAAAATTAAGTATAACACTTGGATAAAATCGGCGGGGTACCGTTAAATTGATAGAAAGAAATAAAAGGGTGGCTGAACTAATTGCACGAGAAGTTTCTTTATGCCTGGCATTTGAAGTTAACGATAACAGATTAAGGAACGTTACCGTTATAAATGCCGAGATTTCAAAGGATTTAAAATTCTGCAAGATATTTTTCAGCGTTATGGGTTCGGAAAAAGAAGTTAAAAAGGCATTAAGCGGTTTTGAGAGTTCTAAAAATTTTATTAAAAAAATCGTTTTTTCCAAAGTTCTTTTAAGAGTAGTGCCGGAAATAAGATTCGAATATTGCGATGGATTACAAAAGTCTTTCGACATAAATACAATTATAAATAACTATAATTCTGCAAAACAGAAATAAAATAATAAAAAAACAATATAATTAATAGAAAGCAAATTATGATATCTTTAAAAAAAGAATATTCGGTTGATGATTTAAAAGTTATAAAAAATTCTACAGGCGAAATATTCCGCATAATAGAAACGTCCAAAAAAGTCCTTGTCGCGACTCATGAAAATCCTGAAGGGGATGCGATAAGTTCTGCAATAGCTACAGGCATATTTTTAAGATCGATAGATAAAGACGTTTATCTGTACGATAAAGACCAGATACCCGGTAATTTAAAATTCTTACCGTGCGCCGGAAATTTTTTAAACGAATTTCCCAATGAGCCGATTGACCTTCTTATAGTAGTCGATTGCGGCGAGTTTTCGCGCATAGGTTCTAATTATGAGCGTCTTTCCGGCATAAACAGAATAATTAATATCGACCATCATTTTACGAATACTTATTTTGGCCATTCTAATATTGTCCTGCCTGACGCAAGTTCTACCGGAGAAATTCTTTTTTATCTTCTGTTAGCATACGGGGCTTATGCTAACAATATCGAATATTCGCCGTACGATAGTTTTCTCGGCGAAAAACTTACCGAGCCGCTTCCCTGCAATATGGAAGAAAGAAGAAAAATATTATCTTTTATAAACGACGATATTGCGTTGTCTTTATATACGTCAATTTTAACCGATACCGGTTCTTTTCATTACTCTTCTGCAAATAAGAGGTCTTTTTATATATGTTCCGTTTTAAACGAATACAATATCGACCCTGCTAAAATTGCTACCGAACTTTTTGAAACCAAGCCTGCCGAGATGTATTTTTTGCTAGGCAAAAGTCTAAACACGCTTGAATTTTCTTTGGACGGAAAAGTAGCGTCGATGATAGGGACAAAAAAAATGATAGAGGACGCTCTAAAGGAATCCGATCCAAATAGAATCAATAACAAGGTTAACGGATTATACGAAAATTTTGTTAACTATCCGAGGTCTATTCAAGGCGTGGAAATTGCCGTTTTTATAAGGGAAACCGGTTTTAATCAATACAGGTTGAATTTCAGGTCTAAAAGTTATGCAAACGTTGCCTACGTAGCCGAGAAGTTTGGCGGCGGCGGGCATAAATTTGCAGCCGGATGTAAAGCCAACGGGGACTTAAATGAAATTAAAAGCGAAGTATATAAATATTGCGGCGAAATTTTATAATAATTTTTAAAATATGAAAATATACGGCAATAAAATAAATGACGGTAATATAAGCGGCGTAATAGTAATCGACAAGCCCAATGACATGACGTCTTTTAAAGTTGGTTCTTTGATAAAAAAAGAACTTGGATGTTATAAAGTAGGGCATGCGGGTACGCTTGACCCTTTTGCAACCGGGGTGCTGCCGATACTTATAAACAAAGCCACTAAACTGCAGGACGGCTTAGTCGGTATTCCAAAATCTTACGAAGGGACTTTTAAATTAGGCGCAAGCACGGATACTTTGGATATTACAGGCTGTCAAAACGCGGAGAAAACGGTTTCGAATTCCGAAGCGGAAGATATTGCCGGATACCTTAGCTGTTTATCGGGGGATTTCGTTCAAAAGATACCGGCTTTCAGCGCAAGAAAATTTAAAGGTAAGCCTTTGTATAAATATGCAAGGAAAAATATAGACGTAGTTTTAGAAAATCCTACGTCCGTAATTAAAATTTATAATTTTGAGGTAAAATCGTGCCGCAATCCTTTTATAGATTTTAAATGCACGGTATCGAAAGGGACTTATATAAGGGCTTTCGCGCAGGATATAATGGATAAATTCGATATTCCCGCCCTTCTTTACAGCCTTAAAAGAACAAGTTCCGGAGGATTCGATATTTCAGACGCGCTACCGCTTAAATCTATAGAGAAAGGCGCAAGTTTTATAATAGAAAACATTATTCCGGTCAATTTATTGAATAAATGAAATAAAAATAAAATATCATAATTAAATAAACTAAATATTATTTACTTTAAGGGGGGTTTGATTAAATGCCTATTTCAAAAGAAGAAAAAAATGCAATAATTCAAAAATTTAAAACTCACGACAACGATTCCGGTTCCGTGGAAGTTCAGGTTTCGCTGCTTACCTACCGCATTAACCTGTTATCGGAGCATTTTAAAAAGTTTGCTAAAGACCATCATTCGAGGAGGGGCCTTTTGAAAATGGTAGCGAAGAGAAGGCATCTTCTGGATTACTTAAAGAACAATGACGAAGCAAGGTATAAATCGCTGATAGAAGCTTTAGACCTTCGCAAATAAATAAAAAAAGAGATAAATCAATTTTTCTTGAAAGCAAGTTAATAAGACTTAATAGGAGACAAGATGATAAGCGATACAATAATGTTCGACGGCAAAAAAATAACCATCGAAACCGGAAGGCTTGCAAAACAGGCGTCAGGAAGTGCTTTGGTTACGATAGGCGACACAAAAGTTCTGGTTACCGCGTGCTTAAATAAAACAATCAAGGAGGGGGCCGATTTTTTGCCTCTTACCGTTAACTATGTTGAAAAATATTATGCGGCGGGAAAAATACCCGGAGGGTTTTTTAAAAGAGAAGCAAGGCCTTCCGAGAAAGAAGTTTTGACTTCCCGGTTTTTGGACAGGCCGATAAGGCCGCTTTTTCCGGATAATTATTTTTTCGATACGCAGGTTATAGCCACGGTCGTTTCCATGGACAGCGAGAATGACCCCGATATGGCTGCAATGCTCGGCGTTTCTTTTTCCCTAATGACTTCCGAAGCTCCTTTTAACGGACCGACCGCCGGTGTCAGAATCGCGAGGATAAACGGTAATTTTATTGCAAACCCGACATATAAAGAGCTTGAGGCAAGCGACATGTTTCTTATAGTAGCCGGTTCGAAGGATGCGATAACTATGGTCGAAGGAAGTTTTAACGAATTAGACGAGGAGGAACTTATCTCGGCAATTGAATTCGCACATAATAAAATTATCGAGTTAGTCGAGTTTCAGGATAAAATCATTTCGGGAATGTCTGTTATTAAAGTCGCGCCGGCAGAAATTAAAATACCTGACGGATTATATGAAAGGGTAAAAGAACTTTCTTACGACGATTTGTCTGATGCTCTTAAAATTCCGGCAAAACTTGAAAGAAACGAAAAAGTGGAAAATTTAAAAGCCAAAATTACCGAACTGATGCAGGAATCTTATCCGGGAAACGAAGATATAATAGGCGGTATTTTAGAATCTATCCAGAAAGAGATATTGAGAGGCAACATAATAAAAGACGGCGTAAGAATAGACGGAAGAACGGTCAGGGATATCAGGCCTATAACTTGTTCCGTAGGCGAACTTCCGATGGCCCACGGAAGCGCGGTGTTTACCCGCGGCGAAACTCAGGCGCTCGTCGTCGTTACGCTCGGCACTAAATTCGACGAGCAGATTATAGATGCGCCGGAGAAAGAATCTACGAAGAGATTTATGCTGCATTATAATTTTCCTCCTTTTTCCGTCGGAGAAGTTGCTCCTTTAAGGTCTCCTGGAAGAAGGGAGATAGGTCACGGTTCGCTGGGAGAAAAAGCCCTTAGGTATATTATTCCGTCCGCCGAAGAATTTCCTTATACCATAAGATTGGTATCGGAAATTTTAGAATCTAACGGGTCGTCGTCTCAGGCTACTATTTGCGGCGGAACGTTGGCTTTAATGGATGCAGGAGTGCCGATAAAAGCGCCTGTTGCCGGAATAGCTATGGGGCTTATAAAAGAGGACGATAAGGTTGCCATACTTTCCGATATTTTGGGCGACGAAGACCACCTTGGCGATATGGATTTTAAAGTTGCCGGAACGGCAAAAGGGGTAACCGCCTTGCAAATGGATATTAAAATATCCGGCGTTACTAAAGAAATCTTAAGAAACGCACTTTCGCAGGCCAAAGAAGGGCGTCTGCATATACTCGGAATTATGCTTCAATCCATAGCCGAACCGAGAAAAGATATGGCGCAAAATGCCCCAAGAATCGTTACGATGAATGTTAAGCCGGAAAAAGTAAGGGAAGTTATAGGTTCTGGCGGCAAGGTTATTAAAGGCATAGTCGAAAAGACCGGCGCAAAGGTCGATATAGACGATTCCGGAAAGGTTACTATTTCTTCTTCGAATAGAGAATCGTTAAAACTTGCCGTTGCCATGATTAACGACATTACTCAGGAAGCCGAAATCGGTAAGATTTATTTCGGGAAAGTAAGAAAGATAATGGATTTCGGAGCTTTCGTGGAGATTTTTCCCGGAACAGACGGACTCGTTCATATCTCACAGCTCGATTCTAAGAGAGTCGAAAAGGTTTCCGACGTTTTAAAGGAAGGAGACGAAGTAAAAGTTAAAGTTATAGACATAGATAAAACCGGCAAAATTAAGTTATCCAGAAAAGAAACTTTATGAAAAATTTCAGGAAGGAAGTTTTAAAATCGGGTATTACGCTTATTACGGAAAAAAAATCGTATTTTAATTCCGTAAGTATCGGATTGTGGGTTAAAACAGGTTCGGCGTATGAACCTATGGAGCTTAACGGCATATCCCATTTTATCGAGCACCTGCTTTTTAAGGGAACGCGGAAAAGAACGTATAAGGAAATAAACAGGGAAATAGACCTGATGGGGGGAGCGTTAAACGCATTTACCGGGACCGAACTTATTTGTTTATATACGAAAGTCTTATATGAAAATTATGATAACGCCATAGACCTGCTTATAGATTTGATGTTTAACTCCATATTTCCAAAAGACGAGATTGAAAAAGAAAAAAGCGTAATATTGCAGGAAATTTCCGGAGTTCAGGACGACCCGTCGGATTATTCGATGGAATTGTTCAATAAAAACTTTTACGGAAATTCTTCATACGCCTTTCCTATACTCGGTACCGAAGATACGATTAGCTGCTTTGACAGAAAGGCCATATTAGACTATTATTATTCGCATTACAATCCTTCCAATATCGTAATTTCCGCAGCCGGAAATTTCGAACACGATAAGATTGCGGATTCGATAAATATGCGCATGGATAATTTAGCTTCATTTTTCTGCGAAAAGGCTGGACAAAAAGAGTTTAAAACGGACAAAGTATTCGGCGATTTTTTTCAAAATAAAGATTTGGAGCAGACCCATTTTTTAATTGGACTTGAAGGTATAAACAGGTCTGACGGCGATTTTTTTTCCGCCGAAGTTTTAAACACCATCCTCGGAGGTTCCGTCAGTTCTAAGCTTTTTCAGGAAGTTAGGGAAAACAAGGGACTTGCTTATTCTATTTATTCAAGTTCGGTTTTTCATAAAACCGACGGCTATTTTTATATATATGCAGGTGTTTCGCCGGTAAAATTTAAGCTCTCGAAAAAGTTAATTTTTGAAATTATCGATGAAATAGTTGCAGGAAATATTACGGACGACGAAATTATTAATGCAAAAAAACATATATATGACGGGTTCCTCCTTGGGATGGAATCGACAGGTCAAATAATGAACCGCAATGCTATTAACGAAATCTATGAAGGCAAGTATATTCCTAAGGCACAGGTTTTAAAAAAGATAGAAAAGGTTGACAGGATTTCGGTTAAAAAAATTGCCGGGCGCCTGTTTTCCAACAGGGGGAACAGAAATATTTCCGTTCTCGGCAGAATTCAATAATATATAATGGTATAATAAAAATAAGGCATTATGGAAAAAGAAGTTTACTATCCTAAATTTTACGATATTATTTACAGGTCCGGCTATATAATCGGCTTTATAGGAATAGTATTATTTGTTTTTTCCTATATTTTTTCTAATATATACGGGCTTTATGCCGGTATTTCGGTTTTTTTCGCAGGTTCTTTAATTTCGTCGTGGTTTCTTTTGGTATGGAAAAGGGAAATTAAAATATTTATATTGTCATGCGTAATCGCAGGTATTTTGTTAGGCCTAAGCTATATTTTAGTTATCAGGAATATCGAGGTTTTAATAATATCTTTCGGGTTTGTTCTTGCAGGATTAGCCGGGCTTTACGGAAAAGAGGCGCACTGTTTTCATTTTGTCGAAGGCTGGATTTTAATGTGGACGTTTCCGGTTTTAGTATTCGCAAATTTATTGGTCTATGGATTTAACATCGAAAGAGATACCGGAGTGCATGTTATTTTTTCCGTAATTTACCTGATTATAATGCTTTTAGCGCTTTCATTTTTAATAAAAAAATTAAAACAGCCTTTAATGCAGTTTTGTCAAGGTTAAACGTAAAAATTATTTTTTTATTGAATTATGACTTTTAAGTCATTATAATAAATCATATGAGTGAAAATACTGCTAAATTTGAATTGATTTTGTCTTCGTCGAAGAAACTGATAGAAGAGATCGGTTTTTCTTCCCTTACTATGGATAAAGTGGCGCAAAAAGCCGGTATAGCCAAAGGAACCGTTTATCTTTATTTTAAGGATAAAGACGATCTTATCGAAAAAGTGCTTTCCACCGGTTTCGAAAGAATGTTCGACAGGATAAAGCGGAAGGTTTCCGAAGAAAACGGCATGGTCGATAAATTAAAAGTCCTGGTTAACGAAAATATAAATCACATTTACGAAAACAGATATTTTTTTAAAACTATTTTTTTAGACGAGGTAAACGTCGTTTTTTTAAAAAAAAAATCGAAAGAGTCTTTTAATTTAAGAAGGAAAAGATATTCCGATTTTATAAGCGAAATTATTAAATCCGGCATGAAGTCGGGAGAATTCAGGCAGGACTTGAATTCTCCAAGGGCCGGATATATGCTGGTTTCCTTGATAAAATCAAGCGCCATATACGATTTTCTAAACGAAAAAATTGAATCTAATCCAGAAAATATTAAAAATGTTACCGAGGAAATATTAAATTTATTCCTGCGGGGAATAACGCGATAACGAAATAGCTTTATTTTTTTTAAAAAATGGTTGAAAAATCCCATAAAAATTATAAGTGGATAGTTCTTGCCTTAGTAGTAGTGTCATCGTTTATGGCAATTTTAGACGTTAACATAGTTACCGTCGGCATTCCTAAGATGATGTCCCATTTCGGGATAAACGTAACCGATGCGGAATGGGTTATGATTGCTTACACTATGGCTTACTCCATAGTTATTCTTCCCATGGCTTATATAAGAAGAAGATGGGGGATAAAATATCCATTTATTATCTCGATTGTTATTTTTGTTATAGGTTCGGCTTTATGCGGAATTTCCCCATCGTTTACCGACCTTGTCATATTTCGCATTATACAGGCTTTAGGGGGGGCAGGACTTACTCCGACGGGTTTAACATTGCTGGCGGAAGTTTTTCCTCCCGACGAGAGAGGCGAAGCGATGGGAATATGGTCAATAGGCGCAATGGTAGCCCCGGCGGCAGGACCTGCACTGGGAGGATACTTAGTCGATTACGTGAACTGGAGATGGATATTTTACGTTAACGTTCCAATAGGAATTATTTCGATTTTGGGCGCTATTTTAATTTTGAGCAAGGATATGCCGGTTAAAAAATATGCTAAAAAATTCGACATATTCGGTTTTTTGTTCATGGCTTTGTCTATGGCTTCTTTGCTGTATGCATTAAGCGAAGGGCAGACCATGGGCTGGCACGCGCCCATAATAATCCAATCGGAAGTTATAAGCGGTTTTTCTTTCGTATTTTTTATAGTAGCCGAATTGTTCGTAGAAACTCCGCTATTAAATTTAGAAATTTTTAGAAATTATAATTTTGTTATTGCATTTATAGTAAATATGGTTAGGGCGGTCGGAATTTTCGGCGCCATGTTTTTACTGCCTCTTTTTATAGAAAATATAATGAATTATAACGCGATGCACGCCGGGTTTTTAATGGCGCCTACGGCCGTTGCCGTGGCTTTTGTTTCGCCTTTTTCCGGAAAAATATCCGACAGGATAGGACCTAAATATCCGCTTTTTATAGGGCTTTTAATCGTAGCCGTTTCCATGTTCATGTTCGACAATATTTCTTTAAATACAAGCGTTTACGATATAATAGTAAATCAAATAATTAGAGGGTTGGGAATAGGGCTTTTAAATGCGCCGGTTATGAGCGCCGCGTTAAACTCCGTCAAAACCGAACTAATTCCGGAGGCTTCCGGTTTAATACCCGTTTCCCTTCAAATAGGGGCGTCTTTCGGGATAGCATATATAGGAAACGAATTGGCGGTACGTCAAACTTATCATTTAAACCAGTATGCCCGCGATATACGATATAATTCTACAGCTTTTCACGGGGCTATGAATTTTATTAACGGCGATTTGATTAACAAAGCGGCGGCTTATTTTAGGTCAGGCATCATTTTTCCAAATCCGCCTTTAAGCTTTTTCGACGAAATAGTGCAAATATTGGCCCAGATAGCTTCCTTCGGAGATTCGTTTGCAATACTCGGCTATATAACCCTTGGAGGGGCAGCCGTAGCATTTTTTATAAAAAACAAAACTCATCGGGCAGCCGGTGGCATGAAAAGTAATCATAAAGAAAATATTTCAGGGGAGTAATAAGAAAAATAAAATGGAGAATGTGGAAACAGGCGATATTATTTTAACCGTTTCTGAATTATCCCATATTTTAAAAGAAACGCTAGAAAACAATTTTTTCGATATAAGGGTAAAAGGCGAAATTTCTGGTTTAAGGACAAATTATTCTTCCGGATATTATTTCGACCTTAAAGACGAATATTCCAGGTTAAAATGTATAATTTTTAAGAGCGATATACGCAAAATAAAATTCGATGTAAAAGAAGGTTTGTCGGTAACAGTTTTCGGCAGGATTAATCTTTATGAGCCGCGGGGCGAATACAGCTTCATAGTTTCGGAGATAGAACCTTTGGGCTACGGCGAACTTTATATGCTTTTCGAGCGGTTAAAGGAAAAGCTGCAAAAAGAAGGCTTATTCGACGAAGCGCGCAAGCGGAAAATACCTTTTTTGCCCCGGACGATAGGCATAGTAACGTCAAGGAGCGGCGCGGTCCTGCACGATATGGTAAAAATTATAAGGTCGAGGTTCGAAAACGCAGACATTGTTTTTAAAAACTCTTCTGTTCAAGGGCAGAACAGCGCGGCCGAGATTGCAGACGCGATAGGATTTTTAAATTTATACTCCGAAAAAATAAAAAAAATAGACGTTATTATCGTGGGCAGAGGCGGCGGAAGCATTGAAGATTTATGGTCTTTTAACGAGGAAATTACCGCAAGGGCGATTTATAATTCTAAAATTCCCGTAATAAGCGCGGTTGGACATGAAACCGATTTTACCATTGCGGATTTTGTTGCAGACAGGAGGGCTTCGACGCCTTCAAATGCCGCAGAAATAGTAATTCCGGTGAAATCGGAGCTTGCCGGGAAGATTGAATCCTTAGAAAACAGATTCCGGCAGGAAATATTTAATTTGATTTCAAAAAGAAAAACTGTTTTAATGAACTTGATTAAAAATAGGGAAAGGTTTTCTCCGAAAAGGATTATTCATGATAAAAAGCTGCGAATTTTAGACATTTCGGAAAACATGAAAAATTCGACAAGGGGGCGCATAAATCTCTTTAAACTGAATGCTTCCTACCTGCGTAAAAGATTATTGCTTAAAAGCCCGTCGAATATTTTAAAGGAAAGGGGATTATTCATAAAGGGACTTTCTGAGAGGCTCGACAGGGCGGTAAGAATAACTATATCCAATTATAAAAGCACGGTTAAAACTTCTTCAAATAATGCCAAAACCAGCCTTTACGCAGTTATATCTAATTATAAAAACATGGTTAAAACCGAAAGTAAAGTATTGAATTCGTTAAGTCCTTATAACGTTCTTAAAAGAGGCTACGGCATAGTTTTCAAGGAAGGCAAAGAAGTCGTTTCTTCGGTATCCGCCGTTAAAATTAACGAAAACGTGGAAATAGTTTTAAACGACGGGAGTTTAGAGTCGGAAATTATAGGAATAAAACCTTCCGGAGGCGGCCAGGTTCAAGAGGAGTGAGAAGATTTTTTCTTTTTTATAATGTGAACAGATGATTTTTTCAGCGATACTTCGACGGTTTTACCCTCGAAAAGATTCATTACTTCAAAAGCATGAAACGGTATTAAAATTTTAAACTCTAAATTCTCTTCCGTTCTTATTAATATTTCCATCATCCTGGATGTAAAAACCTTTGAAACAATCTTACCGGAAAACCGGTTTTCCCTGACAGGTTTAGACGCCCTTCTATCTTCCCTTAATATCATTATTTCTTCCGGTCTTATCGCCGCAAAAACGTGCTCTCCCTTTTCCAATCTTCCTTGTCCTTGAAAATCCGCTTCTATTGCCGCGGCAGTATTTTTTGCCGCGCCGGTTTTTTCTTCGTTTCCTAGTTTTAAGTCCTGGGTTTTAATCCCGACTTTTATTATATTGTTATTTTCGTCGATTCCGAGTATAGTTCCGTCGAATATGTTTTCGGTTCCAAGAAGGAAAGCGGTATCGATAGTAGAAGGTTTTTTTAAGACTTCGCTGGGATGTCCGGAATCTTGGACCTTACCGTCGTTGAGGACGAACATTTTATCGGAGAGATTAATTACGTCCTCTATATCGTGGGTTACGAGAAGCATCGAAACTTTAAGTTCGCGGTTTATATCCTTTATTAGCTTCCTTACTTTTATTTTAGAAATAATATCGAGATTGGAAAAAGGTTCGTCCATAAGTAAAATATCGGGGTTGATTATCAGCGCCCTTGCCAAAGAAACTCTCTGGGCTTGTCCCATGCTTATTTCGGACGGATACCTTTTTTCTAATCCTGTTATTCCAAGTAATTCTAATATTTCTTTAGGCGAATTTAATAATTTTTTTCTATGATTGCTAAGTTTTAAGCCAAAGGAAATATTTTCCAGGACGGTCATATGGGGAAATAAAAGGGGTTCGTCCATTACTAACGGGGTTAGGCGCTCATAAGGCTCAAGATTATTAATATTTTTTGACTTAAGAATAATGTCGCCGGAATCCTGCTTTAATATGCCGGAAACTATTTTTAGCACGGTGCTTTTGCCCTCTCCGGAATATCCGAAAATAGAAGAAATTTCCCCGTTTTTTATTTCTAAATCTATGCCGTTCAAGACATTCTTATTCGAAAAACTTTTACGGATATTTTTAATTTCGAGTATATTCATTGTATAGTCGGGGGAACGACGGATAATGTGCCAGATTTATTTTTATTTTCAGGCGCTAACTTTGGATAAAAAGCACATACCATCGTCTGAAAATATATAAATCTGACACATTATCCGTCGTTCCCCCCTATTATTTTTAATTATTTATTAAGAATTAGTTGTTTTTGTCCTGTAGCTAAAATATTTAAAAACCCCAAGCGAAAAAAGGGATATAATCATAAGAATGCCGGAGATGGCGATAGCTGCAGGATAATTTCCGTAGCTTGTTTTTACGAAGACTTCTATAGGAGCCGTTTCCGTAATTCGGGGAATAACGCCGGAAACCATCTGCGTTGCCGCATACTCGCCTATCGACCTTGACCAGCTCATTGCAAGACCGGCTATAATTCCGTTATAAGAAAGAGGTATAATAATTCTAAATAGAACGTCGAACGAAGAAGCGCCAAGCGTTTTGCTCAAGTCTATCATTTTTCTGTTGACCGAATCGAAAGAGGTTTTGACTATATTTACGAAAAACGGAAAAGAAATTATTAACTGTACTAAAACGATACCCTGAGGGGTAAATACGAATTTTATTCCGCGGTCCATAAGAAATCTTCCTACAGGGTTAAGGGACCCCATCGTGATTAAAACCGCAAAGCCTATAACAAGCGGAGAAGTCGTAAGCGGAAAGGTTGAAATTAAATCGAGAAAGAAAGAAACCCCGCTTCTCTTAAAAGATAAAACGTAAGCTATGGGAATGCCTATTATCGTGTTAATCGATATGACTATAAAAGACAGTTTAAAGCTTAAAAAAATAGAATTCCATAGACCTGCGTCTTTTAATTCTTTTATGAAGAGAACAAAGGAGGTTTGAATGAAAATTCCCGAAATAAGAATTATTAACGTTAAAAAAAATATAAAAGAGATAATATATACGAGTAAATCGAATATTTTGTTTTTGTTTAAAGACTTCCGCATTATAAAAATAATTAATTGAATAAATAATAAATTATTAAACTATATAAAAAATTGGATAAGCCGAAAATAAGCATAAATCATTTTATAATATTAACCACGTTATTGAAATATAATTTATTAAAATATAAAAAATCTTCGCTTAGTATTTTAAAATGCGAGCGGAAGAGTGCGGAGGCAAAACAAAATAAAAAATTTAAATTTTTATTAAAAATAGCGTTTTTCTTTTTCTTTTTTTATTTTTAATCGGCGGAATTAACCGTAGTAAATCCCCAATATTTTAAGATTTTTTTGCCTTTTTTGGAAAAAAGAAGTTCGACGAAAGCTCTATCTAAAGATTTATATTTCGATTGATTTAAAATAGAAACCGTAAATTTTGCCTTAGTGTTGTATTTTTTAGAAATTGGAATTATATTTATATTTGCCCCATTTCTTTTTAGTTCTAAAAGTTGGGAGGTATAAAGTATTCCCAAATCGGTATTTCCGCTCGCAAGTACAGGCATTACGAGGGCAGCGTCGAGCAGATGGTCGGCATGACCCGTTATTTTTTCAAACGCGCCCGGAATATGTTTATTTATTATTTTAAACATTTTCCACGTGTAATCTCCGGCGGGATCGGAGTGAGGGCTCGAAGTCGTAAGAGAAACGTTTGGGTTCATAAGCTTTTGAATAAGGTTGGAAGACGTAACGCCAGCGGGATTATCGGAAGGGGTTGCGGCGGCTAAATAGTCGTATGCGAATGTCTTATAGGACTTTAATAACCCTTTTCTTTCGAGCTGTCTTTGAAATTTTCCGTTGGCTGAAAGAAATATATCGCAGGGAGCTCCTTCCTCGATATCGCCTTTTAGGGCTCCGGCGCCGAGAAAATCGTAGTCTAATATAACGCCGGGATGCCCTTTCCGGAATATTTTGCCTATTTCCATTACAGGTTTAGGCAGGGCGTCGGCAGCCATTATCCTGAGCGTTGCGGCATTTGCGGAAATGTTTCCGCCGAGGACCGGAATTACCGCGAAAATTGAAAATAACGCAACGGAAAAAATTAACGCCGGGTAATTAAAATAGTTAAATGAAATTTTGCTTTTCGCTTCGGTCATTTTACCCCCGTAATTTTATTAAGAAATAAAGGTAGAAATTAAAAGTTAATGTTATATCTATAATGACATAACGATTTATTTTTGTCAATAAAGTTTTAAATTTTTTTTAAAATTTGAATATTTTAAGACTATCTATTCGCTTACGGTTATAAATTATTAAATCATCCGAGCTATACTGAAGTTTTAACGTTTAAATAGGGCAGAATTTCTTCGAGCGAAGTTATGCCGGTAAAAAATTTTTCTTTAGCGGAATCCGATAAGGTTTTCATGCCTTGCGATATGGCGGCCCTTTCCAATTCTGATTCGGCGGCGCTATTATTTATAAGTTCTTTTATGTTTTCGGATACGTATAACATTTCGTAAATAGGTATTCTGCCTTTATATCCGGATTTATTGCAGGCCGGACAGCCTTTTGCTTTATATAATTTTATATAAATGTCATGTTTTTCTTCCGCAATGCCTATTTTTTTTAATGTTTCAAGGGGAAGTTCTTCTTTGCATTCCAAGCAAAGTTTTCTTATAAGCCTCTGCGCAATTACGAGAGTAAGACTCGATGCTATTAAAAAAGGCTCTATTTTCATATTGACCAACCTTGTAATAGTCGAAGCGGCATTATTGGTGTGCAGGGTCGAAAGAACCAGGTGTCCGGTCAAAGCCGCTTGAATGGATATCGAAGCCGTTTCGTTATCACGTATTTCTCCGACCATTATTATGTCAGGGTCCTGTCTTAAAAAAGACCTGAGAGTTTCCGCAAAATTAAAATAAACGTTTGTTTTCTCGTTTTTAAGTTTTTCGTTTACCTGCACCTGATTAATACCCGGAAAATCGTATTCTATGGGGTCTTCCGCAGTAGAGATGTTTAAGGATTCATTATTTAAATCATTTAGTATGCAGTAAAGCGAGGTAGTTTTTCCGGAACCCGTAGGCCCCGTAACCAATATCATTCCAAAGGGTTTATGTATGCATTCGCCAAGCAGGTTTAAATGCGATTTCGAGAAGCCTATTTTGTTTATGTCAAAAACAAGAGAGGATTTATTTAAAATCCTCATGACTATTTTTTCGCCGAATAAAGTAGGTATGCACGATACTCTTATATCTATTTCGTGGGCGCCCAGAGAGACGGTGATTCTGCCGTCTTGCGGAAATCTTTGCTCCGTGATATCGAGTTTTGCCATATTTTTTATGCGCGCTATGATGTTTAATTTTGCGGTGGGGGGAGTATTGGAATACTCGCTAAGCTTTCCGTCTATTCTGAATCTTATTCTGGAAAATTTTCTATAAAATTCGATATGTATATCGCTTGCGCCTCGTTCCACCGCATCGCCGATAACTTTATTTACGTATTTTTCAACGGCGCTCGCGCTGTCTTTGTCTTTGCTTATATCGCTTACATCGCTTGACTCTTGATCGGTCTTAACTGCATTTTCGATGCTTTTAAATTTTTCCAGAAAAAAAGAAGCGTTGTAATATTTAGACATAGCGGTTATTATCTGCGAATATGGAGCAACCGAATATACGGCCGGGATTCCCGTAATGAAGGAAATTTCGTCTATTATGTCGTTTCTGGTCGGATCGGCGGCGGCTATGTAAAGAGTATTATTTTCGATTTTATAAGGTACGGCGCGGGATTTTATTGCTTTTTCCGGAGGAATTATATTTACTATATTTTTAGGAATTTCTATATCGTTTATATCGACTTGATTTAAAAAAAAATATTTCGCCAAAAATTCCGACAGGTCGTTTTCTTTTATTTTTCCATCATCGATGAGCACTTTTATCAAAGGCCTTGCAGGCAGGCTTTCTTTTTTTGCCGCGGTTTCTAAATCTTTTCGGGCAATCAAAGAATTTGAAACTAAAATTTCGCCGAGTTTATAGTTTTCATCTTTTTTCGAAGCCGATAATTTTTGATTTTCTTCGGTTTTATTTAATAAAGCAGCCATATTGTAATTATAACATTTAATAAAAAAATTTAAACGGAAATTTGATTTTTTTAAATATTATGATATTTTTGGGTTGAAAAGCGAAGTCAGGCAATTTTTAGGTTTAAAAATATAGTAAAACTATATCGTATATCGTAGCATAAATATGCCCAACACGGTTTCCGGTTTCTGCGTCTTTATATTCCGCAATAGTCATGAGCCTGCTTAACGATCCCCGTTCCATTTTATAATTATCTTCCATTGATTTTTTGTAATAGGATTCTATGACGAAAGTATTGCCCAAGGCTAATTTTTTGGACGGAGTTTACGGTTTTAAAGCGCTTATTAAATTAAATCCGTTTTTTTGGCAGCATTTATATATAAACGATGCAACGGTATTATTGTAATAGCCGGATATTGCAATATATAAAGATGGGGAAACGCCGAATGTACCGTGAGCCGATCCGTCCGCTACCCTATTTTTATAATAGCCGCCTCAGCGATTAAATTCGAACGACAATTTTAGATAATATATATTAATATATATTGCTGAGATTCAGCTCTTCCATCGGTTCTTTATTTATGGCTACTTTTTCTCTGATACCTTTAAAAAATTGTTAGTCTTAGGTTTGTTTGTTAGTATGTTTAAGGTAAAGTTAAAAATTTGCATATTATATGCGATTATTATAAAATCTTTTAAATAGTATAATTTTTATTATAAAATATATATAATATATCTTAAACAATAATTTAATTTAAAAACTATTTTTTTAGTTTTAAAATTAATAATTATTTTCGTAGCGCTATTATGGCAAAAATGTTCGACGTAAAAATTATTCCCCATAGAAGTTATTTAATGACGGATACCCCTGATCAAAAACTATTTATAGAATTAAAAGTTAAATGCGATAATAAGACAACTATAAAATCTTCTGTTGCTGTTGCTTTTGTCGTGGATACTTCGGGGTCTATGAGGGACGGCGCCGGCGAAAATTCAAAAATAGGCATACTAATAAGCGGGTTAAAGAATATAATAAATTCCTCTAAATTAAAAAGCGAAGACAGGGTGAGCATTATTAAATTCGACGATACCGCTAAAGTTATTCTTCCATTCGTTAATGTTAAAGAGGATAACAAGAATGCCATAAACTCGGCAATCGACGATTTAATGAACTACGGGGGAGGCACAAGCATGGGCGCCGGGTTAAAAATGGCTTTCGATTCGATTTCTCTGGAAAAAGGGAATAGAAGAATTATAATGCTTACCGACGGGCAGACGTCCGACGAAGATTTAACAAAAGAAGTATCCGGTTTATTGGCTAAAGAAAATATACCGGTTACCGCCATAGGAATAGGCGAAGAATGGAACGAAAACTTAATTACTTATATTACGGATCAAACCCAGGGCAAGCCTTTTTATGCAGTAACCGACGGTTTGAAGAGCGGCGCATTGTTAAACATTGCGGTTAGTTCTACGGAAATACCCGATATAATGATAAAAGAACTAGAAAGCGCCGTAAATGAAGCCATTACCGGTTTATCTTTAAGCATAAATGCCGTTAAAGACTTAAGGGTGGATAAAATTACAAAGGTATATCCCGAGATATCCGAAGTAAACTTAGACATTAAACCGCATTCCTTAGGCAATATAAATGCCGATGGAGAGATGGTCTTTATAATAGAGGCTACAATACCGGAACGCGAACCTATGAAATCGAGGCTTATGCAGTTGAGTTTGACATACGACTTGCCAAACGAGAATTACAGGGGCGAAAATCCTCCCGAAGACGTTGTAGTGGAATTTACGGCCGACGAGTCGCAGGCTTCGTCTATAAATCAGGAAGTAATGCAGTGGGTACAACAGAGGAACGTAGGAACGCTATTGGAAAGGGCGATTGACGAATCCGGACAAAATCCGGAAAATGCCGCTAAAACGCTCGATATGGCAAGACGCATGACTTCGAAGATAGGAAACTCCGTAATGACCAAGTTAATCGAAAAAGCGCAAATCGAAATAATAGAAAATAAAACAATAAGCCTTGGAATGTTGAAAACTTTGAAGATAGGCGCCAAAACTAAGACTGTTAAGATAGACGGCAGAGACGGTATTTCGGACGAACAAATAAGAAAAATGACAGGGATTTAATAACGCAATAAAATAAATATTCGTAATGACGATAAGGACAAGCAAATGGAGGAATGTAAAATAAAAATACGGCAGGTTTGCGGCGTGAAATATACCGACGATAAAATATTTTATCAAGACGACGGTTCGGAATTAAAACCATTTGAAATGCCTGACAAAAACCAATCGATTTATCGGTTGAAGAAGCGCAATCGCGATTTGACGGAAACGTTGCGGACGATTCGGCGGCAACGGAAGGTTCGGCAGTTTCTGACAGTTTGGAGAGGGTTCTGGGAATTTAGGTGGGTTCGAGTGCTTTAAACGCTGCTGACGATGCAAACGCTATCGATTGCGACAGTAATTTAAACCTGCCAGAATAACCCATAAATCAGGCATTTATCGGATATTTTTTTCGATTTTAATTTCGCCTAATGTTACCTGCACAGATTTGGCACCTCGTTTGGCCCCTCTTGACATAGATTTCGGCAGATTGCCGGGGCTGGAACATATTTCAAAAAGCCATGCAAAGTTTTCTTATTCAAACTGAAAGCGGGTTATATCCGACCAGGGTTCCATAAACGATATTTATATTTAAAAAACGGGTAAAGCGAATTTTCCTCAAAAATAACGGAACCGGCCGGATTAGATAACGTCCACGAAATTTCGCTTAGAAAATATGCTTTTTTTATTCTAATTGTTAACTTATAACCCAAAATTGCCGGTAGAAAATTATTTTTCCGTAAACGAAGAAAGAAATATCGCGAAAGCGTAAATCCATTACAGCTAAGCTAATTTGATATTTATATATCTTTGAAGTTATTTTAGAAATTTATATCGGCAATTTTGGGTATAAAAAATAATGTAAAATTAAATTAAGATTAAACAAAGTAAATATAGGCTCGATAAAACAGGCAAAAGATATGATATTAGAAGACATCCAAGAAAAAAAATATCAATATCCTGCGAAAGAAAAACCGGGCTTTTTAAGCCCCGGTGACCTTTTGAATGTGGGGGGAATAGAGATAACGATAAAAGAATCTTATCTCGAAAATTGGTATAAGGTCGAAAGAAGGGCTAAAGACGGAGATGGAGGTATGCTATTATATGCAAAAGGGAATTGGAGCCTATGGAAAAATCCTCCTTCGTCTTTGTTGCTCCCCAAAATATTAGCTTGCACCGAAAGCGAAATAATAGTTGCGCCAGGTAAAGGATGCGATACTAAATTGGAGTTTAAGCCGCATCAAAATAAAGAATACGCAGGTTTGATCATTGACGGTCTTGCGGAAATAGCGAATATGATTAAAAATTTTAACGACCAAAAAATATCCGTTTTATACATAAACCCAGATTCTTTATATTTATGTGAAGGCAAGATAAGATTAAATTTGTTGCCGGATTTATGCGAGATAAATAATAAGGCTTTTTCGTCTAAAGATTTGGTTGCGCCTGAGGTTTTCAGTCATGAAAAGGCAGCCGGCAAGGAAGGAGTATTCGTACTTGGAGCATTAACCGTTAAATTATTTACGGGGGAAACTGTAAATTCATACGTAAGCCGGAACGATATTGATAATTATATTGCAAATATAAACGTGCCGGGTATTCCTCAATTTGTTACCAGAACGTTGACAAACGCGGAACATAGGTTTATGCCTGTGGAAGCCTTAAATTACTTAAAAAACATAATGGCGGAAAGAAAAACTCCGGTTAAGTTCGATATAGGAATGTCCTCTTCGGTTGGTTTAAACGAGGACAGGGCAATAGACGAAGACAGCTGCGGTTTTGTATTAGAGAACGCCTTAAGTTCTGCCGGCAAAACCTTATTAATGCGCGCTTGCCTTGCCGACGGAATAGGAGGTATGGCTGCCGGAGAAGTAGCCAGCAGGGCGGCGGTAGAAGGTTTTTTAAAGCCGGAAACAGAGGATAAGTTTAAAGAAATAAGCGATTTGGTTCTAGATCTGGCTTGGCGGGCAAACGATAACATTTTTAGCTGTTTGAACGGAAAAAATGGCGGATGCGCTTTTATAGGCGTAGTTTTTAAAGACGAAACATTTTCGCTTGCCAATGTGGGCGATTCGAGGGCTTATATGTGGAAAGCTTCCAATAAAAACGACGAGCCGGGATTGCTTCGTTTAACGAACGACCATTCTTATGTTGCGCTTATGGTATCTAACGGAAATATGACCGAAGAAGAAGCGAGGGTCAGTCCGGACAGGAATAAAATTTTAAAGTCCTTAGGGACCGTCAGGAACAGGCAGGAGAATTACATAGACGATTTGCAAAAGACTACCGGAAAAAAAACCGGAAATTTAGAAAAAGGCGATATGCTGATATTGGTTTGCGACGGCATATGGTCTGAAATTAGCGATGACGAATTTAAAAAAATTTTAAGCGATGCAAATACGGACGGTTTGGCGAACATTAATATAAATAAGGATGCCCAATATATAGCTGATATTTTAGTCGATGCCGCTATAAAAAGCGGCGGAAACGATAATGCGTCTGCGCTTGTAATTAAAAGAATTTCTTAAATATTTTAACTATAGAATTTCTTAAATATGATAATCTGTCCTTATTGCGGGTCTTCTATTCCAGAAAACTTAAAAAGCTGTCCAATTTGCGGAGGCGGCTTGGATATAGCCTATTCCGCCTCCGAGCCGCTTTCCGAGGGAAGCGTTATTAAAGGAAAGTATAGAATAGAACAGGTCTTGGGGAGCGGAGGTTTTGGCATAACGTATCTTGCATATGACGAAGCATTAGACAGGAAAGTTGCAGTCAAGGAGTATTTTCCGGATGGCGTCGCCACGAGAACAGGCAAAAAAGTTACCATACCTCCTACGCTCGATAATAACGAAAACCTGCTTAGTTTTAAAAATGAAGCTAAATCCATAGCAAAATTAAGGAATGCCGGTATAGTCAACGTTTACGACGTAATAGAAGAAAATAGCACGGTTTATATAATTATGGAATATATCGAAGGCGAGCCGTTTTCCTCTATGCTGGGGAAAATAGGCGAAAAAAGCGCCGTAAAATATATGAGGTATATTGCCGAAGCTATAGGCTCCGTTCATTCGGCGGGCATGCTTCATCAGGATATTAAACCCGAAAATATAATCCTTGCCAAAGACGGAAGCGTTAAAATTATAGATTTCGGTTCTTCGAGGGTATTTGCCGCAGACAAAACTAAAACATACGAAAAAATATTAACGCCGGGATATGCGCCCTTGGAGCAGTATGGAGGCAGAGGCAAAAGAGGCGAATATACCGATATATATGCAATTTGTGCTACCCTTTATGCGCTATTAAAGGGTTCCCCTCCCCTTGAAGCTACGGAACTTGCTGGCGGAGCCGAGATAGATTTTTCGGGAATAAGCGAAAAATTAAAAGATATCCTTAAAAAAGGACTGTCTATTAAGATCCCGGAAAGAATACAAAATACTGGAAATTTAATTAAACTCTTCGACGAATTAGAGAATGAGGATGGCGGCAAAAATATCGGACAAGCGGCTCAAACGGAGAAAACCTTTAAAATAGACCAAACGCAAGCGACGGAAACGACGATACAAACGAGACAAATAGTCCAAGCGCCTACGCTCCAAGTAACGCAGAATGTACAAAATACAGTCATATACGATAATTCAAGTCAAAACTTCCAAGCGACGCCGCATGGTCAAACCGAAAAAAGAATAACAGGAATAATTGAAGGCAAAGAAGAACATGCGCAGATTTATTCTAAAACTCGTTCAAACCGGGGCAGGAAAAATCTTATGCCTATTTTTATTATGTTTTTAAGTATCATAGTAATAATATCTATATTTGGAGCGGGTTATTTTTATTATCCGTCTTTAATAAAAATATTTAAGCCCAAAGCTACAAAAACCGGCAGCAAAGAAAAAAAAGAAAGCAAAAAAAAGAAAATTAAGAAAGCAAATAAGGAAAAGCTTAAAAAAATTAAAAGCATTAAAACTGCGGTTAAACCTCCGGAAATTCGCAAAACGTATATACTTATGCCCCATTATCGCTCAATGCCGCAACCTCCGCCTCAATCGAAGCATATTTCGAAAAGGCTGCCTTCGCAAAATGTCGTGCGAGCGCCGGGCATTTTAAAGAGCAGTTCTAACATATTTCACGGTATCGGATACAGGGATTTTAACATATCCGGATGCTTTTACTGTCATAATATTTACGGAAAGGGTAACGTAAAAGGGAGCAACCTTTCGCATATAGGTTCGCAGTTGAGTTTGCCCCAGATTGAAAACCAAATAATCAGTCCAAATTCTTCGATGCCGCCTAATCCGAATATGCCGGATCAGGAAGCCGAACAAATCGCCGGGTGGCTTGAGAGTTTAAAATAAAAAATAAAAAAAAATTATAAATTAATATATAATTTAATATA
>DAHVNW010000050.1:0-7821 GCA_027319095.1 bacterium
GTGGTGGAGAAGGCGCATAGGTCCATGGTACCGCGTGTATCACCCTGCATGGTGGTATAGACATCACGCTTATATCAGACATTATAGAATATGGCAAAGACGCGTACTGCCGTTTTATGTCCGCCATCCGTTTTACCATGGCAATATGCACAGGATAATAAGACCTGCGGGCGGAAGGTTTATTTTTCCAAAAGGGGTTCATCCTGTAATCGGCAGAGGAGGGCGGGCAATATACCCGCCGCATATAAGACCGGTTCCGTTCAGAAGACCTCACGCGCCCGTGAGATTCAGACCGGTAAGGCATTTTAAACCCGTTAAACCGGTTATGCCGGCGAGGTATCCGCACCCGGCTCCTCCTCCATATCCGGTTCGCGGCGTCCATCCGCCTGTCCGCCCGTTTCGCCCGATCAGACCTCCCGTCGTTAAGCCGCCTTCAGGTCCGGTTTACACCACGGGTCCGATAATGAAACATCCTACGGGAGTTTATAGGGGTATAGGCATTCCGTTCCATAAGCCGGTAAATAAGAGACCGCCCGTTTACCGTTATGTACCTTCAAAACCGGTTAAACGCCTGCCTGTACAGGCGACTCCAAAACATAAGTTCGGACATGTAAAACAGCCGCAACCAAGGTTCGCAGCGCCGCCGAACAATTTTTACCATCCGGCAGGCCGTCCAAATATGTTCCGTCCGCCAAGCCCTGCCAGGACTACCCCCAAACGTCATTCGCCTATAATACATCGGAGGAAGCGCAATAATTTCGCATTTCCGAGTATAAAAGGCAGACCTGCGCCTCATCCTCGTCCGCAAGGTCCGCAAAGGCGAAAGAAGAAGAAAATAAAATAATAAAATAATGCAATAATAATAATAGTTATGGGTGTAAATTTTCTATCGTAAATTAAAAAATATTGATTATTTATATATAATTATTTCGCTTACAGGCGGTTTAGTTAATGGATTGATTATTCAATCCATTAAATTAATTAAGGATATAAATAAGAAAAGGAGGGGTCATGAAAAAAATTCAAGCAATTAAGCTATCGTTATTGGTTTTACTTTCTTTAGCGGTTGTTATTTCTTTTGCCGGCTGTGCAACAATCATGGGAAAAAGCGCGCCTGCAAATGTAAGCATCCGTAGCTTTCCTGAACATGCAAAAGTTAAGGTTACAAATTCTGAAGGCAACTTGGTGTATGAAGGAACAACGCCGACCATGATATCGCTGAAAAAATATGACGGTTATTTTTCCGGTCAGACTTATACGATGACTTTTTCCAAAAAGGGTTACCTGAAATATGTTGCCACCGATGGAATGAAGGTAAACGGCTGGTCATGGTACATCGAGGGCAATATAGTGTTCGGCGGTATAATCGGATGGTTTATCGTCGACCCGCTTACAGGAGCTATGTGGAACGTAAATAGCCATCATATTGATGCTACCTTGGTCGGCGCCCAATCAAAATAGGCAAAAATCTTAAATAACAAAAATCTTAAATAAAGGGAAATATAAATGAAAAAACTTTTTATTTCGATTGCGATAATGCTTTTGCCGTTTATTCTTTCGGGTTGCCCCGTTACGGTTTTGCTATCCTCAATGCCCGGAAAGGTTAATTTGGCATATATCCCCAAACCGAATGTCAAGCCTTTAGCGGGGTCTAAGAATATAGCCGTCCATGTTGCCGTGTCTGACTTAAGGAAGCATAAAAAGGTCGGCAATAAGAGGATTTTCCCTTCGGATATAGTAATGGCGGCAATTTATTCAAAACAAAACATTGCCTATGTATTTAAAACTGCTTTAGAAAAAGAATTAAAGGCAAAAGGCTTTAAAACAGGGTCTGGCTCCAACGCTAATGTAAATGTTCTTGCCGATATTACATACTTTTATAACAACTATGGAATTGGCTTCATGTCGCAGAGCGCCGTCGCTAAAATTGCATTTTCCGTTAATGTGGTTAATAAGGAGGGAAAGATTATATATTCCAACAGTTATATCGCACATGGGAAATTAAGCGGCACAGGGGTTATTATCGGCAGCAGCATGGATGCCGGAATTGCTCTAAATAAGGCGCTGAAGAAGGGCATAAAAAAATTATTCTCCGACAGGAACTTTATAAATTCTCTTCTTAGCGCTAAACAATAACGTAAATTTATTATATTTTTATAATTTGCAACAATATCGTTTTACTCAAAATTGCCGATAGAAATCTCTAAAACGGCCTTAAGATTATATGAACACTGGATTCCTGCTTACGCAGGAATGACTTTGTGGATATTTAACTTTGCACCCAACGGGTGTCATTCCCGCATATCTTTTGCCTGCGTTTATCAAAGCATGTCTTTGATGCAGGCAAAAGATGCGGGAATCCAGTGTTATTAAAACATTGCAATATTTTTAATAATTTCTATCGGCAATTTTGGGTTTTATTTTGCTTGCAGTAAAGCCGCGGTAAATTTAGGGTCATTAAACAAGATATTAACCCCGTTCTGCAGCGCGCGATTCAGAGCCACTCCAGCATTACTTCCCGATGCAATCATAATGCCGCCATTTTCGCCTGTCGCAAAAATTTTACGGTGGAATAACTGCTCGCCTTGCTTGTTCTTTACGATAACCGTCATATTTAATTTAGCTACGGCACTGCCGGAAATAAATCCCATATTGAAGTTGTTATAGAATTTCGTAATGCCGACATTAACTAAGACAATAGCGTTTTTCCCAATTTTAAAGCCGCGCGCCTGCAGTTCTTTTTCAATGGCATTACGGACAGTGCCGGCCACGTTTTTCTTGGCATAAATCGGCGCCATTACCATGCCGAAGCCGTTTTTCTTGTTGCCGACCCTCTTATTCTTGCGCAGGTCTTGAACGTGAACCCCGACAATTACATTACGAGCCGCCTTTAATTTCCTTACGTTGTTCTGCGGTCCATAGTGCAAAGGAACGGATGATGTAGTTAGAGCACACCCGCTAAGTATCGGTATAACAAGTAAAGTTGAAATAACAACAATAAAAGTTTTATTAATTTTATTAATCATATTGAAATCCTCCCTTATTAACTAAAACTAATTAATTAAAGTAAAGCGCAAGCAAAAACAGGGCGGGGAAAACCCGCCCTGAATGCTTAAATGCTGTGCGTTATTTGTTGCTTCTTTATATATCTTTTTTAACAACCGGAAACTTTAATAGAATTTTAGTCTTGACTTTAGGGAATAGTTTAAAGTCCTACAAAGTGCTCTATAGCTAATTGTCAGGGTGGGGGGGTGTCCACTATGATTAGCTGTTTATTGTAAAATAAAAAAAGGCTTCTATGTAAAAACCTTGATTTCATAATTAACCCCAGTGCTTATAAAGAGGTTAAGCTTAAATAAATAACTATTTATTAAGTATTTGATAAGTATATTCTAAATTTATACCACATTTTTTAAAAAAAGCAAATTTAGAAATATCCTAATTTATTTTTTACCAAGTTTAAATAAGGATTTACCGACAATCGGCAATTTTGGGATTAAAATCGTTATTGACAAAATAAAAGGATTAATAGTAATATATATTAGTTTAATTTCCAAATTTTAGGCGCGTAGCTCAGGGGTTAGAGCACTACCTTGACACGGTAGGGGTCGGCGGTTCGAGACCGCCCGTGCCTACCAGATAAATAAAGGCTTTTAAAGATTTAAATATTTCCTATATTATCCTGCGGTAAAGAATCGGTAAAGTTTTTTTCAAAATCCTTATTATCTAAGGCTTTGACGGCATTTTGTATGTGCGCCGAAGCTAAATGACTGTATCTTAAAGTCATAGTAATTGATTTATGCCCTAACAACTCTTTAACGGTCGTTAAATCAATGCCCGCCATTATAAGCTTACTTGCGAACGTGTGCCTTAAATCGTGAAAATGAAAGTCTATTATATGCGCTTTTCTTAATGCCGTTCCGAAGCTGGTTTTAATACTATTAAAAGGTTTTAAGGTCGTAGTATTGTAAAATACGTAATCGGTCTTAATATTTCTTACCATTGCCGATAATACCTTATATAAAGTATCGTTTATCGGAATTTCCCGCCTTTCGCCGTTCTTCGTTCTATCTAAAAGGATTAATCGATTCTTTAAATCTACCCTGTCCCAAGTAAGTTTAAGTATTTCTTCTTTTCGCATACCTGTATTTAAAGCCGTTATTACGATAAATTTTAAATATCCGGAACAATGCGATAAAAGCCTTTGTATTTCATCGTCAGATAAGTATCTTAACCGTTTAGTTTCGCCTTTAATCTGCTTTACGGTTCTTATTTTTTTAAGCATATTTTCATCGATAAGCTCCCATTCAAAAGCTTTCCTGAAAATGTGCTTTAAAACATTCAATACTTTATTGACATAAGCCGGTTTATAGCCTTTTTTAAGCATATCTGATTGCATATTTTCAACGCTTTCTACGGTAAAGCCGGTTATCGTTTCTTTAGTAAAGTAGATGTTAAGTTTATTAATTACATATTTTTTAACATCGTAGCTTTTTTGCCGACCGTCGCACCATTCAAGATATTTATCTGCCAGCTCCGAAAAAGTAGAATTATTTATTATAGGTTCTTGTTTCTGCTTTACCGGCTCGCCGGTCCGGATTTGTTCTTTAAGCTCGATAACCCAGCGGTCGAAAGTTGCCCTTGCTTCCATTTTTAAATTTGTGCCGCTGGATTTAAAATAAGTCAAACCGTTTACCGTTTTGCTCATCATAAAATTATTGCTGTTAGCTTTTTTGTAAATGCCCACTTTTCACCTCCTAAACGACATTTACAAACGCTTACTTTTCGGATTAATCATATCACAGCTATTCTGATTAATCCAAGCAATAATTTTATCTTTATCGAACCTTAAAGCTCCGCCTATTTTTATATAGGGTATTGCTTTATGATAAACAAGCTTATAAATATTCGACTGATTCATCGCTAACATCTCTGCAACATCTTTAATTTTTATCAGCATAATTTTTTTTCCGTGTAGAAGTTTTTTTATAATTAATAATTTTTTTTCAATTTTGCTTTTGCCTTTATCTTTATCTTTTGCTTCCGCCTTTGCCTTAGTTTTTGCCTTTGTCTTTTGCTTTGGTTTTTGCTTTTGCTTTTGCCTTTGTCCTTGCTTTTGCTTTTGCCTTTGCTGTTCCCCTACTCCCACACGCTTTTAGTAAGGGGGTCGTGAGGTTTGGTTTTTTAAACCTCACGACCCCCTTAGTAAGTGGGAGTAGGGGAACAGTGCCTTTTCGCTTTAAAAATACCGTTCCAATCTGCGACATACAGAAATCGGATAAGTATTTTTTATCTTTTTTTGGTTAAAACTTGGATTATTTTTTATCATTATCGGGATTAAAACCGATTTATTTTTTTTCTTTTTCGTTTCTTTCATTTTCTCCGTCCGTTCTTGTGTGTGATTTTTTTATTTCTTTTTCAGGATATAAAATCGTCTATATTCTGGATAAAATTATTTATTTCTACAAACATTATTTTGTTTTTAGTTTCGTATGTAATTAATCTTTCGTCTATACTTGCGCCGTTATTATACTGGTCTATAATCGATATTTTATTTTGTAATTTATCCGGCTTCCCCTGTGTCAAATATATTAACTTTTTTATATCCGTGCTGTTCTGCAACTGTGATAATTTCTTTGCGTATTTTTCCGCCGTTTTGTATTCAAGTTCGATTTCAAAGCCGATTAATCCGCCGTATCTTTCAATGATTATATCCGGTATTATTTTAAGTTTAGGATATGCTTTTTTACACGTTAAATCTATTTCATAATCGATATTTCTGCTTGCTAATAATGCGCCTATTCTTGCGATTAATAAGTGATGATTAAAGTTATACAAAGACGATGTTTTAAGTTTACTTAAAATCGGTTTATTAAATTCTTGCTCGATGTTTTGAGCAAGCCAGCTTCCGCCTTTTTGCGTTAAGGTGTAAATTTCAATTTTAATATTTTCGGAATTTAATTTTTTAACATAACCGGATTTAACTAATTTCTTTAAACGTCTATATAAAGTATCGTATTTGATATTCAGCATAGTTAAAGCCGTAAAATCACAATACCTATGTTTATATAAAAGATATAATAATTGTTTATCTCTTTCGCTAAAATCAACTCTTTTATGCGCTCCCATTATTTCCCCTTTTCTTCTTCCATTGCGACTAATAGCCTATCAATGCTTATCTCAACATCTTTCGATAAATCATATAATCCGTCAAATTCCGAATACCTAAATTTTAAACTTTCAAAGAAATTGCATATTTTCGCAATTTTATTTATGTCAACTTTCTTAATTTTCATCGTTCCCCCTTTTTTCCGGACCCGGAATATTTAAATTTCTTCGATATATTTTTGATATTCAGGTAGCCTGAAGTTGTGGCAATCTAAAATTTCATTAACAACGGAAACGATAACATCGTTTGTAACCTCGACGATAGCGTCAGTCCCGTCGTCTTTGTATAATCTTTCCTTAGGAATATCTATTGACCTGTATAAAAATTTCAGCTGGTCGCTCATTTGTTCTTTGTCTTCGGCTCTAAAGCTTATTACGATTTCGTTAATTTTCACGATGACCCTGTAATTTTGTTCCTTGTTTTCACTTTTCATATCGTCCCCTTTTCATCGTGCGGAAATTGTTTCCGCACGATGATTTATTTTTTTACTGTCCGCCCGGCGGACACTTTAAACCCTTTAAAATCCCTATAATCGATTTTAAGGCGTTTGATTTTCTGTTAATAGTAAATTACCTGTTTTAAGTCTAAGGGGGCTAATTTTGCTTATTAGCCCCGCCGTTTTCTTTTGGTTTAAGGTAACTATGAGCCAAACTCAATAAATTTAAAACAACCCCCAGAATAATATCGCCTAATGCGGCGGTCATATTTCCGGTAAAATAATAATACAAAGCAAATATTAAAATAAAAATCGACGTAATATTAACCCTGTTCCTTTTAAGAAATTCAAGCTTATTCTTCATCGTTCCCCCTTTTGCCATAATGCTTTGATTTTCTACCCCCTGCCGATTCTGCGGCGTGTCTTGCCGCCGTAGAACTGCCTTTGTTTGCCGCAGTCGTTCCGCCCTTGCCTGCCAGCTTTGCCCCTAAATTACCGGCAAGACCGCCCCCTGACACTCCCGCCGCTCCGAGTCCCGCCGAAGCTCCAGCGGTTATTAGAGAAATCGTCGCATAACTTGCGATAGACCCCAAAGCCCCCATTCCGCCTTGATAAAGTTTTGATGTCAAATACGGCGTTAAAATTATAAGAACCACTAAAAAGGTATAAATCGCCGCTATTGCAAGCGGATCTAAATTTTGAAGTGATGGGTATGTGTTCCCCGTCGATAGAATCGTATTGAAGACTTGAAAAAGACACGCAGTAACAATGAACCAGCTCATTATTTCTATCGTATCTTTAATCCAAGCCTTAAGGAATGGTCTTAACGGCGGTATAATCGATAAACTAATCGTTATCGGACCAATAAGATACATAAAAGAAAGTAATATATATCTCAACCATTCTAATATCCATACTGCTACACTCGCCAACGTCAACGCTGCCACGGAGGCAAAACCAGACATCGAAAATTGAATAATACTAATGCCGCCGTGCTTCCAATTAAATATCGACTTTAAAAATAATGAAACTTCGTTTGCCGGCATTATAGCGTGCGCTATGCCGTCGCATACTGAATTTAACCATAGAAAAATTGTGTTATACATAATGAGCATAGACATTATGAATATCATATAAAATATTTCCTTCATATAGCCTTTTTCTTCTCCTAAGTATAGCCTTATAGCCATTGCGAACAAAAACACTATAAAAGAAA
>DAHVNW010000050.1:7831-8199 GCA_027319095.1 bacterium
TAATGTTATTATTCATTATATTTGCGAATGTTGACGGTATCGTAGAGGTTACGCCGATTTGCGGATATTTCTTTATTGTGATGTTAGTTTGTCCCGTAGTATTTACCGATGAAGTAGCCGGCGTGGTCGTCGTCTTCGGCGTGGTCGTCTTTGCCGGCGGCGGAGCGTAATAATTCGGTGCGTTAGGGTTCGTGTCTTGCGGCGAACCCATTGCATATGCTTTTTTTGCTATACCTGCCCCCGTCGTGAAAGCAGTTATGATTATTAAAATTAAAATTAGTTTTTTCATAATTACCACCCCGCCGCAAAGCTATTAGCTAAAGATTCGCTTGTTTCTTCGCTGTTCTGCCTTTCATATTCGGCTTGTG
>DAHVNW010000051.1 GCA_027319095.1 bacterium
AAAAACATTTCTTTTAAAAAAATGTACGATAGAAATGCAAAAGTTTTCTTTTTTTACGACGAATGTTGGGAATTTATGGACGACCCTAAAATTTCCGAACTTATAATGCATCTTTATAAAACTTCTGCAAAATGGGGTTCTATGGTTTGGACTGTTACCCAGGAGCCCGGCGACCTTTTAAAAGCCGGCAATATCGGCAAAAGCATAATCGAAAACTCGTCGGTAAAAATATTCTGCCAATTAGACGGCGGAGTTTCCGCGGCCGATTTGAAGTGTGCCGGGCTTAGCGAAAAAGAGACCGGCATAGTTAAAAACCTTAAAGTAGTTAAAGGGCATTACGCCGAATATTTTTTGAAATTCGGTAAAGACTCCGCGATTATAAGAAATACTCCAGACCCTTTCGAATACTGGCTTTGCTGCAAATCTTCGGAAGACGAAGAAATAGAAAGACGTGTCGAAGAACTGTATCCCGATAAATCTTTGAAGGAGCGGCTGTATATACTTGCGGAAAAATATCCGAACGGACCCTACGGAGTAAAATCAATCGATACGCCTCTTCCCTAGCTTGGTAGGAGGTTAGGAGTTAGGAGTTGGCAGGTATTCATTCCCTTTATAATACAAAAGCATGCCTTTTGTTGCGCAGGGGAGGGTGAAGCCGGTGTTTATATATCTTAAATGCAAATTAACGTGAAGGGGGCAAACAAAATGAATTTAAAAGGCAAAGTTTTCAGTTTTAATTATAAAATAAAAAGTTTTGCGATGGTTATATCGGCCGCTGTTTTTTTATATGCCGGCGCGGTTTACGGATTCGGCATTACTCTTCCTTTGCCGGATATAGGCGCAATATCGGGGCAGGTAGAGTCCGTGGAGACTGCCGCCAACGGCGCATTTTCGGCGCTGCAGGGGCTCGCCGGAACGCTCGGCTATGCGCCGGGGGCATCCGGCGGACCGTTTTTTAATCCCGGACCCGGACTTTCGGAAGCAATGGCTACAGCGGATAAGCTTACCGCAGACGTTTCGAACATGCAGGAAGAATACCAAAATATCTTAATTAATTTCGATAAGTTAAGCCATATAGTAAATTCTGTGGAAAACGCGGTCGGCGGCATAAACAACCTTAACGAACAAATAAATTCGGCGTTCGACAAAATTCCGCAGGATTTGACTGCGGGCGACGTTCGGGCCAATTCTGTCGCCGGGATTGTTTCCGGTATAAATACCAATATAAATTTAGAGTCTTCCGAGTTTCGGAACATAGGTTCTGCCGGAAACAATTTCAATCCCGAAATTTTCGTTTCCGGTTCTTCGTCTCCGGATGGAAGCGCTTTAAATAAGTCCCTTTTGGAAAACGGCTCGGTGCAGTTTGCTGATGGAGAAATTTTTAATTCCGACGGAAATTCAGGCATTCCGAATGCGCAGTTCGACTGTTCTTCTTTAGGCGGAGGATATTATTTCGGCCCGGGCGGAAATCCGGTAGGCGCATGTTTGGGACAGGTAAGCGGTTTAACGGCCGATGCCGCAGCTTCCGGTCTTTATAACGCAGGGGTTTCTGCGGCAAGGGCGCATAAGGCGGAACTCGAAGGCGACGGGTTTATCGGCGAAATTTCCGGCGGCGAACTTAAGGACAGTTCCAATTATTACGCCTATCAAAGTTCGGTTCTTACGCTTATAGCGGAAGAAAACGCCGCATCGTTAAAGAATATGGGGTATATGGAAAGCCAGCTAAAGCAGTTAGAACTCGATAAATCTGCGGACGAAATAAGCAGGGAACATACCGGTCCGGTTATTTTACCTCAGACCAATGCGGAACCGGATATGAATTTTTATTCCAATACTACATTATAAATAATTAAAATTATATTATATATTTAATTATATTAAATAGTTATGAATATATATTTAAAGCAAAATATAAATTTAATCGGTTTGGCGGCATGTTTCTTTCCCATGTTGTTTTTTATAATTTTCTTCGGTTTTATCAATGTAAAGCCTTCGTATGCAGCGCCCGGGCTGTCGCTACAAAGCCCGGCAGCAGATAATTCCGGTATGTCCATATCCAAACTAAAAAACGGGGAAGATTTGACTATCCTCTCGATAGATTCTATTCCGCCAGCGCTGAATCATGATTCCGCGCTGAGCGGTTTCGCAACTTACATGTTTTATTTTTTGTTTGCGATAGGAATAGTTTTGTCGTTTTTCGAAGGGTACAGGGCGGAGCTGGCCGGAGCATCATTCGGTTATTACGGCCTGTTTTTAAGAATTTCGCTAATCGCAATAGGGTTTTTGTCATGGAAGCAGACGGGTAGCGGAAACTTTGCAGGCGTGATTTTAACCCTCGCCGATAAAACACAGCTTTATTTAATAAAACAAAATATCTACGGGATAGGACAGACGGTATCGCAGACGGTTTCTTCCATTTCGGCGAGCCTGCACTCGGTTTCCATTCCTGCCGTTTCTTCCAACGGTACGGCCTCGGTTCAAAAAGGATGGAACCTTAACCCCGTTTCGTGGTTAGCCGGCGCTATGCATGCTATAACGGGAACGGTTTTAATGGGAATAATATGGTTTATTTTTAATATTTTATACCTTGCCGTACAGTTTTTTATGGCTTTAATACAGCTTGTACTTTTAGGCCTTCTCTTTGCGCTTTGTCCGGTTATTCTCGGTTTTGAGTCTATTCCTTATACCAGGGGAATATTCGGCAAATGGTTAAAAATGTTTATAGAAATTTCGTTCTGGGGAGTCATGGCAGCCTTAGAGCAGCTTATTTTCTTTACCGTTCTTGGAAAAATGGAATCTGCGGAAATGCCTTCTTCGGGAACCGGCGCCGGAAACATTCTTGGAATGCTTACTTTTGCCGAAGTTATCACGGTTTTTATAGTTATGGCGGCTATAAGCGTTTCCGTTCCGTTCCTTGCAGCCAAGTTATTCGAAGGCATTAGCGGCGAAGCGCATGAAAGAATGAAAGGGGCAAAAACTAAACTCATAAAGACGGTTCTTATCGCCGGTACGGGAGCAGGCGCGTAAGCGGAGGGCTATTAAGGCAATGGGAAATTTAATGGGTTATAAAAATGCGCCGGAAAAAAGGAACGGCAGGCTTTTTTACGAAATATGGGGGGACCTCGAGGCGCAGAATACCGCTCTTAAAATAGTTATAATTTCAATGGCTCTTATAACGTTAACGGCGCTCGTAACGGCGTTTTTAACTTATAAGGCAAACAGGGTTCCGGTGGTAATAAGGGTCAACCGGGCCGGCAACGCTCAAGTTTTAAAAAACCTGCCCTTTAATAATAAAACCGGCATGGGGGAGATTGTATATTTTTCCAAAAGTTTCGTCAGGGAATTTACCGGATTTAATTCTATATTAATTAAAACCCAGCTTTCGAGGGCGTTGAATAAAATGTCGGAAAACTACGGCAAAAAAACGCTGGATGCTATCATAAGAAGCAAATTCATTCAAAAAATGGAAAAGGCAAACGTAACTTCTAAAGTTAAATTTAAAAAAATTAAATTAGTCCGCCAGACTGTTAACCACGACGAACTAAAACTTTACGTAATCAGGACGGTAATATCGAACGTCGGCAGCGGAATCAAAAACAGTTCGGCTTACGAAGATAAAATTATCCTTAAAAGGACAAAGCGCAGCATACAGTATCCTTTTGGTTTAGAAGTAGTTTATTTCGCCAGTTTGAAGTTTGGGGGAGCATAATGTTCGGTTTTTTTATCCGCAAACGGCAAATGCAGACGGAACAAAACATACGGGAAGGAATGGGCGGGCAAAGCGGGCAGAACGAAGACGTGCAACATAAACGAAATTCCCGAAACGAAAACGGCATAAATCCGCATATTATAAAAGAAGAAGATTTGGAAAACGGGTTTTACGCGCGGACGAGCAGTGAAGGGGAAGCCGAAATAACCGGTAGCGGCGGCGTGGAAAACGGATATGCGGAGGACGTTTATAATTCCGAAATAAAACCTAAAAATAAATTTTCCGGCAAAGAGTTTTTCGGTATTTTTAAAATTCCCATCATTATCATAGCTGTTTTAGCGGCGGCGGTTTTATTTTTTAAATTTTTATTTTCTAATAAGCCCAAACCTGTTCAGAATGTTAAATTGCGTTATAAAAACAAGGCAATACCTTTAAAAAAAATATTTTCGCCGTCCGTATTCGATTATACGGCGAACAGGCGCCGAAAAAGCGCCGGCAGAAGCGGTAAAGATTTCAAATTTAATACAAAGTTTAAAAAAGAGGCAAAAATGTTAAATAGAAATATTAAATTTAACGGGAAAGCAGCAAACGTTTCCGGCGGCGGATACGGTCGAACCGGCGTATCCAGCGCAGCGCAGCCGCAGATAACTAAAAAAACGGTTGTTTTTATTAAAGCAAGTTACGGAAGATATATTTTAAGCATGGAAAGCGGAAGAAGCGCCGCAGCCGGAAGCGTATATAAAAATAAATACCGGGAAGGAATTAAGACATCCTCGCATTCGTCTGTTTCCTCTTCTTCGGGAGCGGTTGCCGTTCCCGAAGGGACGGTAATAAACGCATACACAAAATATAAAATATTTTCCTACAATACTTCCGTTCCAGTTATTGCCGTGGCATCGTCAAATTATTTTGCAGGCGGAAAAGAGATTATAAAAAGAGGGGATAAATTTTTTGGAACCGTCGGCGTTAAACATTCGCTTAACCGTCTTAATATGAATTTCGGCAAGATAATAAAAAAATCCGGCAAAACCTTGACTATAGACGCTATGGCGATGATGCCGGACGGTTCGGGCGGGATAAAAGGCGACGTTCATTCGCATTACGCAGGAAATATTTTGACTTCTATTGCGCAGGGAGTAGCGGGAGCGGCTTCGCTTTTCGTCGGAGGAGGTTCGGGAGTAAATTCTTCCAATCCTTATACTTTTCAAAACCAGGTAAGGGAAAACGTCGCTCAAAACGAGCTTAATTCCGCTCAGGACGGTTTAAATAACTATGCGGAGTCTAACCAAAACGACAGCGTAACGCTCCCCGCGGATTCCCCTATAAAAATAATATTTTTAAAGCCTTTATACATAAAAGAGGGCGGACGCCATCCAAAAATCGAAGGGTAAAAAATAAAATGTACGGGAATATAATTTCTACGCTTGATGGATTAAATAAAATTAAACGGCGGCTCGGCTCCAAATTTTTAGAAAGAAAATCCGCAATAGACATGATTATTCTGTCTATAGTTTCTAAAAAGCATTCGATATTGATAGGCGGACCGGGACTTGCAAAGACTTCCATATTAAAAGATTTGGTAGGCAGGGTGAAAGGATTTAAGCTGTTTGATTTTCAGATGTCGCCCTCGACAAAAATAGAGGAACTCATGTCCGGCAGCAATAGCGGAAACGCAGGAGCGAAAGAAACCGGCATCGACAACTGCGATATAGCGTTGATAGACGAATTTTTTAAAGGTCCGCATTCCACTTTAAACTCTCTTTTATCGATTATGAACGAAAGAATTGCATACGGTCCGGCCGGGCCAAAAAAAATTCCTTTATTATGCTTATTTGCGACTTCCAACGAAAGGCCGGATAAATCTACGGGCTCCGGTCTTTTGCCTCTTTACGACAGGTTTTTGTTTAGAATGGAAATTTTGCCGGTAAAAGACGCAGTAAATTTTCAAAAGATGCTCGAACTTAAAGACTATGAAGAGGGCGAAAGGAACAAAGAAGGCGAAGACGGCAAATTTGATGCGCCGGACGGGATGTCTTTAGGCAAGTTGGGATTAGAAGAATTAATTGCGTCGGCAAAATCGGTAGCGATAGACGGTGAGGTTTTTAAGGCTCTTTACAGGATAAGGGAAGATTTGAAAGCCAAGCAGGTCATAGTTTCCGACAGGAGGTGGCGGGAAACCGTAGCCGTTTTGAAAGCCGCGGCTTTGTTAAGCGGAAGGAATACCGCGATTAAAGAAGATATAGCGGCCCTAGAACCTTCCCTATGGACTTACTACTCGGATATAAGGGCGGTTAAAAATGTTTTAAGAAGGGAGCTTCAATTAAATATAAGTTAAGAATTAAGAATTAAGAATAAACAATAAAAATAAACGATGCCCGGAAATAAAACTTTTTTTATAAAGCTATCTGCGTCGGCAGCGCTCTCCGGTTTAGAGCTTATTTATTTATTTTTTATATCAGGAGTTTTTTTCGACGGAAGAATCGCTTATTATTTTGATTATTTCGGGGAAGTAAAAATTGCTTTTATCGCTATTCCCTTATTGACGTGGTTTTTTTCGTCGGTTACGCTTGCAAATATCCTGCATAATAAATATTTGTATTTTAAGCCGGACGACGGAGCAAAGAAAAAAGCCGAAAAAAGAAAAAATAAAAAAGAAGACGCCCATGAGGTTTTAGCATGGCCGGATTCGGAAGCCTTACAATTAGTTTTAGGCGAAGTCCACGAAAAAGACGGAACTAGAAAAGAAAAGCCTGACTGGTTAATTATGGATAAAAACGGACTTTTTACGGGTTTAATAATTTTCGGTTCTACCGGAACGGGAAAAACAACCGCCTGCGCCTATCCTTTTTTAGACCAGCTGGCTAAACATAAAAGCAATTCCGAAAAAGATAAAATAGGCGGTTTGATATTAGACGTAAAAGGCGACTTCTGGAAAGAAGCGTCGGCGATATTAAAACGCAACGGCAGGGAAAAAGACATAGCCGTAATAAAGCCCAGTTCGGGTTTTTATTTTAATCCGGTGCATTATCCTCATCTAGATTCTAAAATAATAGCCGAAAGATTGTATTCGGTTCTCGAAAATTTAAATTCTAACGACGGGAGGCAGGACAGCTTTTGGAAGGACAAGTCGATAAATCTTCTTGCAAACGCTTTAAACCTCGCAAGGCTGTGTTTCGGATACGTTACGCTTGCCGATATATACGAACTCGTTTCGGACGCAGGCAGATTAAAAGATTTGCTTAACTATGCATCGGGGTTAATTAAATCTAAAACAAATCCGAAGCATTTCAATTCTCATACTTGCGATATAGGCGAGCTTAAACTTGCCGTTTCGTATTTTAACGGAGCAGATTACGCAGGGTTGGACGAGCGGACCAAGGCGATTATAAAGAGCGAATCCTTAAGGGTTTGTTCCGATTTCATAAAGCCGGTTTTTAAAGAGACGTTTTGCGCTCCGGAAGAAAAATTAAACTTTCCCGGATTTAGGCAGTCTATAAACAAAGGGACGATTGTCATATTGAATATGCCGGAATCCAAATACGGCTCGACCGGAAGAATAATAGGCATAATGCTTAAGCTCGATTATTTCAGAACCGTCTTGAACAGGATTTACGAACATATAACAGACGCTTCTATTAACATAGAAAGGCCGGTTTTGTTTATTTGCGACGAATATCAAAATTACGTTACTTCGGGAGACATCGAATCCGACGCGGAATTTTTTGCAAGGTGCAGGCAGTCTAAAGCCGTAAACATACTTTTAACCCAGAGCTATAGTTCGCTGAAGCTTAAACTCGGCTCTGAAGAAAAGCTAAATTCGCTAATCGGCAATTTAAGGTCAACCGTATGGCTCGCTTTAAGCGACGATTATTCGAGGGAAAAAGCGTCCAAAATTTGCGACAAGGAATATAAGCTTAAAATTACCGAAAACATCACGGAACAGGACGACAGGGCGGTTTTCAATCCATATATAGGCAAACTTTTATCGGACGACAACACCATTTCTCAGGGAACTACTAAAACTTACGAGAAAATGCCGTCTTTCGATACGGACGATTTTGCGAATTTAAAATTAAATCAGGCGGTTTACAGAATATATTCAGGAAATGAAGTCAAGGGTCCGGGCATAGTTTACCTGCACCCGATATACAGGCGCAAAACGAAAAGTTATTTCGAAAAATTTTAAACGAAACGAATATTAAAAAATATGAACGGAAATTATACTGGCGGCGGAAACCGGCAGAGCGGAGATTTAGATATAGCCGAAATAGCTTTTCTTGTTTTTGGAGGGCTGTTCGCGCTTTTTTATTTTACCGACCCTTTTTTTAAATATTGCGTAAACTCTTTTTATGCGTTTGCGTCGTATTTTTTTAAAAATTACACTGCTGCGGGACT
>DAHVNW010000052.1 GCA_027319095.1 bacterium
ATCGACTGTCCGTATTGCAGGGCATTTGAAAGACTTACTACAGAGTCGAAAAGATTAAGAAATAAAATGACGAGATATTTATTTTTAATACCGCAGCCGTCCATACATCCGCATTCTACAGAAATGGAACTCTATTATTTTACTAAAATGCAGCATTTAAATAATAAACAAAGAGTGGCCTTATTAAACAAGATAATGGTAAAACAGGTCTATTTGACTAAAGCGGGCAATATAGCGCCTAAATTTAAACAGTCGGCTTATGCGATGAAAAGGCTTGAATACGATACCGCTTTGGCGCAGAAATTCTCTATTTTCGGAGTGCCGTATTTCATAATAAAAAATCAGGCGGTTTTAGGGCTTAATATAGGTAAAATTTACAGCCTTTTAGGTATTAAAACCGTAAACGTCAAGAAAATTCAGAGTAATATTTTTAAGAATTTTAAATAATATGGACAAAGAAAAAGAAAAACAAATCAAGACGGTTAAAATTAAAAAGAAAAAATTAATTAAAGCGGGGTGTCAATAAAATGCTTAAAAATAAAAAATTTAAAATAGCGGGAGTATTAGCGGGTATAGGTTTTATAATGCTTGCTTTTTCAGGTTGCGCTATGCTTCCGTATTCAAGCAACTATTCCTGTCCTGAGGCAAAATCCGATATGGGTAACTGTTCGTCTTTGGTAACTAATTACAAGGCGTCTCTGCATCCCGCTCTATATGCCAAGTTAGAAGGACAAAAAAAGGCTAAAGTTAATTGTCCCGTGTCATTAAGACATACTAAGGCTTGCGAGAGTTACGACAATAATAACGCGAAGCCTGCCTTAACAGACTTAACAGGTCATGCCGTTTTAAAGCCGAAAGGTTTTGTCTCTATGAGAAAGGCATTATACCGCTATATGTTTCAGTCGCAGACACCGCCGTTAAGAATACCGTCCGTAGTTAAGAAAGCATTAGTATTGCCTTACTCGGCAAAAGGCATGTTTCACGGATTTACGAGCATTTATTTTATAACCAGAAAAGGTAAATGGCTTATGGGCAATTATCTGTATTCTAAATACCATAATACTAACAATATGCATTTCAGAATAATTAAGTAGTCATTTATCTCTCTCATCTCTCGTGAAAAAATACCGGACGTTTTTTTTGTCTGGTATTTTTTTGCCCAAAATTTCAGTATCTCAAAAAAAAGCGTATATATACTGTGAAACCATTTTACGCGGGAGGACGCTGAAATTGAAAACTAATTTACTGAAACTATTAAAGGACAATATTAGTCTTAAGAAAGATAAGAATCAGGAATTGCTTTATGAGCCGCAAGGCTGGCTTGAGAGCATATTAGGTCATCTCGAAAAGAAATACAGCAGATTATCGGATTGGCTACCGTATATGTCTTACGATTACGAAACTAACGTTTATATTAATAATAACGGCTCCAAAGGAATGGTCTTTGAAGTCTCTCCGCGGCTTATCGCCGGAGACTCAGGACCGATAGAACTTATGCTTGACGGCATACCTGAGGGCGTTACTTTCCAAATAATGCTATACGGTTCTCCTAATATAACGCCTGTAACCGATGTTTTTTTATCAAATGCAAAAGCGACTGCTTACGATCCTATGTATAAGGCCATCGCAGAGGAATTTACGGGGTTTCTTGAAGACAGGACTAAAAAGTCTATTAATAAATTAATGGTAACGAGAGTTAAAAACCACAGGGTATTTTTTACTTTGACTTTCGATGAAAAGTTTGACGACATTGAAATCCAAAATATAGCCATGACGGTAAGAAATATCTTAGAATCTAAAAAATTCTTTCCGCAGATAGCAAATCCGCAGATATTCGTTCCTTTGTTGTTTGAAATATTTAATATGAACCATAATTTTAGAGAAATTCCCGGATATGACGACACTCAGTTTATTAACGAACAGATTTTAGCGCCGGATACGGAAATAAAATTAGAAGACGACTGCGTGGTATCGGACGGGCAGCATTGGGGATCGTTAAATGTAGTGCAATTGCCGGAATATACCCATATTTACGAGTTTAGTAAAAAGTTAGGCGACTGGATGACTATGAACGTCGATAAACAGCAGTTTTTTGAACCTTTTTTTATAACAACGTCTTATCGCAGGAGAACTAAGGGCGAAATATCTACCCAAAGAAGCATGGGGATGGCTACTATTTCTCAACAGCTTCCCGGACACATCTTTACCAAACTCGTGGAAAAACAGATAGACCAAGTGGAAGCCAATAAAAAATACGATGCTAAAACCCCCGTATTTTCAATGGATATGAAAGTAATAATATCCGGCTCTACCAAAGAAAGTTTAGATATTAACTTAGATACTGTGTCGAGTTATTGGAACTCCGGCAATAAAGAGTCGAGATTTAAAGTAATGCAGAGCAAATACGTTACTTTCTTGGATTTTTTAACGGGGCTTCCTATGATGAGAAATAAATCTTGGGATAAACATTTAAAAAGTCAAAAGGTATTATTTTATGATGAATGTTCGCATTTTGCGCCTATGGAGGCAGACTGGGCAGGAACTACGAAACCGACAATATTATGCTTATCGAGGAGAGGACAACTAGTAGGTTTCGACTTATTCGATTCGCAGTCCGCTTATAACGGTTATATAGTCGCTACCACGGGAGCAGGTAAATCCGTGTTTATTAACCTTTTGAGCCTGTCGTATCTTATACAGGGCAAAAAAGTTTTTATATTCGACATAGGACGTTCTTATGAAAAACTTGCACAAACGATAGGCGGGCAATGGATAGAATTTAATCTTGATAGTCCTCAGTCTATTAATCCTTTTTCAGAAATAAAAACCGAAAAAGATTTAAAAGAATATGCAGATTATTTAATAGATTTTATTTATTTTATAGGAGCGCCCGCGTCTTTATCATTATCCGAAGAAATAGTTTATTTTGTAAAATCCCATATAGAGCAAGGCCTTTATGAATTATGGGCGCAATACCATGAGGATTTAGAGGTAACCCATTTTTCAAATTGGCTATTGCAAAAAGAAGATATCAGGTTATTAGATTTCGGACAGCAGTTAAAACCGTTTACAAGAAACGGGCGTTACGGAGCTTTTTTTATCGGCAAATCCGTGATAGATTTTTCAAAGTCTTTCGTCGTAATGGAACTTGATACGGTTGAGAATATGAGACAACTATTGGACGCCGTTCTTATGATAATGATGTTTCATATATCTAAAACTATATATTTATCCGGCGTATCGGATAGTAATTATATAGTTATAATGGACGAGGCGCATAGATTCTTGGGGACATCTCCTAATATCGATATATTTATCGAGCAGGCTTACAGGCGTTTCAGAAAGCATAACGCCGCTATTATTATAGCCACTCAAGGATTTACCGATATTTATAATCCTAAAGAACAAAAACTTTCTAAGGCAGGTACTACTATATTTAATACTTCGGCTTGGAAATTCTTTTTGGAGCAGAATAAAGAAAGCGTAAACGCTTTGGAGCAGTCGGGATTATTAAAAATGTCGGAGACAGAATTAAACGTATTAAGAAGCATAAAAAACTCAAAGCCGTTTCATTCGGAATGTATGCTTTTTACGCCCGATTTAACGGTGCCGGTCAGGTTCGTAATAGACAGGTTTATGTATTATCTTTTTACTACCTATATGCCGGATAAGTTAAGAATTAAGCAATATACCGATACTGGACTTCCTATAGAACAGGCCATAAAAAAGGTTATAGAAGACGATAATAACAGCGGAAACGCTTATTGATTTTATTATAAAAGGAGAACGAAAATGTTTAAAAACAATGTTTTTTTGCAGTTTGCGGTAATATCTGTTTTATCTTTAGGTTTTGGTTTATTGGGAGCTTTTGCGTTTAATAAAATTCATAAACCGTCTAAACCTATTCTTTATTCTTTAAATTTAAGAAAAGTGGTAAATCTTGAAAAGCATAACGTATCGGCCGAGGAGTTAAAGAATCCGTCTATTAATCCGAAAACAATTAATATTCAAATATCTAAATTCGTAAAGGATATTAACTCAGACGCTTTAAAAATAGCCGGCAAGAACGGGGTAATAATAGTTCAGCAGGCTGTAATAGGCGGCTCTGCTAAAGATATTACAAAAAAAGTAGAAAATATGTTGACTGAGCAGGGAGATTTATAAATGCTAAAAGGCTTATTTTTTCTTTTAATCGCTTTATTGCCCGCTAACGTTTATGCTCAAAGCTGGATTTCTCACGTTAAAAATTCAGGTAATAAAATCACAGTTAATCTCCCGCAAAATAAAATTACGGTTAAATCTTTAGGTAAAAAACTTAATAATACGATAAAAAGAAAAAAAGCAAAGAAAATAACGGGGCTTAGCCAAAAAAAATTAAACGAAATAATATATAATTCAGAGCATAACTCCGCCGCAAATTCTACTTACGGCGTTTTTAAGTCTCAAAAAATTCAAAGCGGAGTATCTACTTATTTAAAAGAAATGTTAGGCTCAGGACCACATCCGATAAAAGGTTTAGGTTTTAATAAATATATACCCGAAAACTTAAGAAAAAATTATCTTAAAATTTTGCAGAACAAAAAGCCTTTCGATATGGCGGGCGGTCATAGGTTATTTTTAGTCATATCGAGTTCTATCTCTTTTAAAACTTTAAGGCGTTACGTTTTTCAAATAGCCGATAATAATTTACCTATTCAAATGGTTTTAAGGGGGCTTTTGCCCGGTTCAAACAACGGCAGGGATTTTATGCCTACTATAAAGTATATAACGAGGCTTATAAAATATAAAGGCAAAGCAGGATATTACGATATGCACGTGGATATTGATCCGTTAATTCCTACAAAATATAATATTAATAAAGTGCCTGCTTTGATATATGACGTAAATTATAATCCTCAGACGTTTACAACGATAGACGATAAAGCTTACGTTGTTTACGGAGATGTCGATTTAGAATACGGTTTAAAGCAGATTGAGAAAAAGACGCATTCTAAATATATTAAAAGAGTCCTTGATTTATTTAATAAAAACAGGTTTTTTAAAAATTAATTTAAGTATCTTAAAAAAAAGTGTATATATAATATGGAGAGACAAAATTCTATTGGGAGGATTTTATGTTTAAGCGTAATTTTTTAAAATTATTAATCGTTTTTGTCTTATCCATAGTAGTTGTTGAGCAGACTTATATTCCTATGGCTCAGGCGGGTATGGGGAGTTACGTGTCGAACGCCCTTTCTGGTTCCGTAAGTTCGGTTACCACGGGGCAGGGCGGATTTTACCATGCCCAGGGCGAAGATATTTATACTTTAGGTTATACTAGAATCAGGTTTAATTTAACTCCCGGCAACACTTCTTTATTTACTATCGAACCTCCGCAGTTTTCTATGGGCTGTTCAGGCATAGATAGTATGTGGGGCGGTTTCTCGATGGTAAGCGGGGCGGAGCTAGAAAAGATAATGCAAAATATTATAAGTATAGCTATCCCTTTTGCTTTTAATATGGCGTTAGGCGTTTTATGCAAGCAGTGCGAAGCCATAATGAATCAGATAGAGGCGATAGCAAATAAACTTAACGGACTTAATTTTAATTCTTGTAGGACGGCTCAGGCGGCCGCGGGCGTGCTTACAACATCAATATTAAATTTGAATCAATCCGGAGGCTCTAATAATAATTGGTTGAGTTCTGTGCAAGGAGTGCTCAATACTACTACAGGAGGTAATCCAAATGGAACAGGAACTGGCGGCATTATAGGTATGTTAAATAATTTTAAAAGCGATATTCCAAGTGGAAGCTGTTCTTCATCAACAACAAGTCCGATACAAAGCGAATGGAATGCAATATCTAATTGCGGAACTACAAAACTTAAACAAACCTTTCAATTAGGCTCGGTATTAAGATATATAGCTGATAGAATACATATAGGCTTAACGGCAGGAGGAACGGCGGGTCCAACTACCGGAGGAGCATACGACTTAATCGGGGTAATAAGGGGTTCTTTAATCGGCGATATTATGGGATATATGTCGAGCGATCCAAGTATTAACGGCAAACCTGATAAAGTAAGATATTTCCCTGTTACATCTTATTCGAGGGATTTATCTGGCAATAGCGCTATTAGCACTGCATTTCAAAGCTTATTATATGGCGGAAATTTAAGTTCGTCAACAATAAGTACTAAGGCATATAGCGATGCTTATGGCGCAAATGGAACGTTATTAAATAAAACAGAATTGTTTTCGCCACCGCCTGGAACGATAAACGCTCCTTGTTTTGTGGGATTTTATCCATTATATGATTCAATGTTAGATGCTATTGCGTCGTCGTTATTTACATCATATACTTTTAAGCCCGCTCAAAGTAAATGTTCTCCTACTCCAACAACTGCTTCAAGCCCTATAAGCCCCTCGGAATATGCACAATTTATATCGGCATCGCAAATTCCTGTTATAGAGGTTATAAAAATGGCGGTAGTTACCGACCCGTCAGACCCAAGTCCTGCTATAATAAATCAAGCGGCTCAAGTTATGGCGGAAGGGGCTTTAGCGGATTGGATGGGCGCAATATTAAATGGTATCAACGCTAATATTTATTCTTATAAAAACTTATCTAACCCACCTAAGGGATATATGAATGCTCTAAAAGAATATCAAAGTCAAACTAAAACCGTTTGGGATTATTTTCAAGCAAGATATAAGAGCCATAAAATAGCCATAATAGCTTTATTAAAAGCATTGAAACAGATGAACCATGCTTGGATCCGTTCTTTGTCGTCATCTGGACTTATGGGTAATTATAATTTTTCTAAGCATTTACAGTAATTTATTTTTATGATAAATTATATATAGCGGTTGGAAATATACCGCTATATATAATTTAATTTTTAAAGGAGAGAGAAATTATGAAAAAAATCTTATTAATTGCTTTGCTTTTATCTATTATTTTAAGTCCAGCGTAGTTTATGCCAAAAACAACATCGCAAACAACATAGATAAAAAAGATTTTAAAATGAAAAAAATGGGCAAATATGTTGTAAAATATCATTATTACGTTTCTGTTTTTGTTAGAAGAATATACGATCCGCAAACAAATACGATGTGTTATCTTATTAAATCAAGTAGTTCAAGATTCAATAGTAGTGGAGTTTCCTGCGTTTATTTAGGCAAAAAAAAATAATTATTTTTAAATAATCATGTCGGGCGGGAACTATCCCGCCCTTATTTTTCTCTTAAATTTTCAGTATCTCAAAAAAAAATATGTCAAATTTATATAACTATAATACCATGGCGGTAGAACGCAGAGCTAAGCTTGAAACACTTACCGCTATAGCTAAAACTCTTGAGCTTAAAAATCCTTATACCGAAAAACACTCTCAGGATATGATAAATAACGCCGTTAAAATAGCTATCAAATTAGATGTACCGTTAAACCTTTTAGATAATATTAAATACGGCGCCATACTCCACGACATAGGCAAATTAGCTACGCCGGACGCTATTCTTAATAAAAGAGGCAAACTTACCGAAGAAGAATTTGCCGAGATTAAAAAACATCCGTTAGTAGGCTACGAACTGTTAAAAAATATATTTGAGCCTATAAGCGATATGATTAAGTCTCATCACGAAAGAGT
>DAHVNW010000053.1 GCA_027319095.1 bacterium
AATATAATGAAAAATGAGTAACCCGGTTAAATACGCGCACCTCAAATCGATACCGTTGCTTTCTTTCGAACCTGGCGGGGTTTTCGGCCTCGATGCCGCACCGTCGGATTACTCAATTAAAAATTATAACATATAACGGTTGTTTTGAGAAAGATTTTTTTTATATATTAATCGTGATGCAGAAATTTGTCGTCCTGAACCTTATCGTGTTTTCTTATGTACTCCATAAGCATTGCCGCATGTTCTTTTTCTTCATCCCTGTTGTGGCCCAAAATACGTTTTAATTCTTCGTCGTTCGTATATTCTATCCTTTCCTGATACCAGTTTATTGCCTGAAATTCTTCTATGAGCGACTGCCTTGCCATTTCGAGGTTTATTGTTTCTTCGCTCAGGGCGTCATCGATATGATGTTCTTCGTGCATATTTCCTCCAAAAAGTTAAATTTAATTTCTAATAAAATTATATCAAATAAAATAAACAAAATGAATAGAATAAATAAATTGAAAAAAAAAGGCCAATCGGATAATATTATAATATGGAAATAGAAAAAAAAATTTTAGTCGCAATCGATTTGGATTTTGAAACCGGTTTTGTATTATCGTCGGCGGCATCGTTTTTTAGGGAAACCTCGGCGAAGTTCTATGTCCTTCATGTTGTTTCCGCAGAAATATTCACGTTAATAGATAAGAAATCGACAGTAAAATCAAAGTCCGAGGAGGCGTATAAAGCCGTCGAAAATAAATTAAAAGAAGCCGGCTTATATTACTTGAACTATGAAATATTTATCGCGGCTGGAGCGCCCGTCGCAGAAATACTTAATTTTTCAAATAAAAAAGGAATAGATATGATTGCCTTAGGAACCCATCAAAAAATAGGCATTAAAGAGTTTATTTCAGGTTCCGTTTCTTTTTCGGTTTCAAAAAACTCAATATGCCCCGTCCTTTTAATTCCTCTTAGGAATGCGGTTAAATTAACAAAAAAAGAATTAATTAAAGAATCCGCCGTATCTTTAATAAATCCGTCCTGATTGACCAATTTAATTTTAAGGTAATTTCATGTTTGTAACATGTTTACGGCGATAGTTTATTTATGGTTATAGTTTACGATTTTAAAATTCCGGCAGACGCTTTCGATAAGCTTAAATTCGAAAAAGACGAAGACCTTTTTGCGTACTGTTTTAAAAAGCGTTTAAGCGATTATGGTTATACTGATTATCCGTATGCGACTGCGAAAAATTTCGATATCGACGTAAAAATTTTAAAAAAGTCCTTAGATTTGCGACAAAAAGAGCCAAAAAACGTTTTCAAAGCTTTATTAAAAATTCGCTCTGAAAATATTGGCTATATCAGCTATGGCAAGCATGGCGATAAAAATAAAGAAACTATTAAAGGAAACGGGGGAAATTTAAATGGTTTTAAAGCCGATTTGGACGGCATTTTTATAAGGTTTTTGGATAAAGCTGGAATAAAGGCAAGAAAAGCTGATGCCGGCGAAGAATCTTTATTTTGTGAAACTGGCCAGGATATTTTAGACGGTATTGCAAACGCCGTAAAAATTATAAAAACCGTAAAATATAACAAGCCTAAAATCTTAATTACCGGAACCGGTCCTGCCGGAATTTTTGCTGCAGTATATTTGTTGGAAAATGGCATAAAGCCGGTTTTAATAGAAAAAGGAAAACGGGTGGAAGACAGAATAAGCGATGTAGAAAACTTGTTTAATAAAGGTAAATTCGACAAAAAAAGCAATGTTGTATTCGGGGAAGGCGGATCCGGAACATTTTCGGACGGCAAACTTACTACGAGGAAAAACGACCTGTTTACGTCTTATATATTAAATTTTTTAGTGCGCATGGGTGCAAATAAAGATATTTTAAAGCAGCATAAACCGCATCTTGGAAGCGACAGCCTTGTTTATATATTAAAAGAAATAAGGAATTATTTGATTGAAAACGGAGCCGAAATATATTTTGAAGAAGAATTGAAAAATTTCGAAGTTGGAGGCGACGGAAATATAGAATCGGTTATTACGGATAAAAGAACTTTAAAAACTAACCGCCTTATTTTAGCTGCCGGCGCAAATAGCTACGACACGTACGAATTATTGAAGGACAAAGGCGTATATATAGAGAGGAAGCCTTTCGCAGTTGGTTTTAGGATAGAGCATAAAAGGGAATTTATAGACAATTTATTTTTTAAGGGAAATTCTGCCTATTTCGGAAATTCCGGCAATTCAAGGCTAAAGCTTAACAGCGTATATTACAATATTTCCTCGAAAGAGTACGGGGGATATTCTTTCTGTATGTGTCCAGGCGGTATGGTAATAAATGCAAGCGCCGGCGAAAATCTTTTATGTATAAACGGCATGAGTTATTCAGGCAGGGATATGGAAAATTCCAACAGTGCAATCGTGGCGGCAGTCAGGCCGGAGATGCTCGATAAGACGGAATATCGCGGGCGCTATAAAGACGGTATAGAGGTTGCATCCAAAGAAATAGAAACAGAAACAGAGTATTCTTCGTTAACGGGTTCGCTTTCATTCAGGAAAGATTTGGAATATAATGCGTTTGCGGCAGGCGGAGGTAATTTTGCCGCACCGTATCAATATACTCTGGACTATATAGAAGACGTTCTTGGAGGCAAAAAAAATAAAATGAAATTGAGCGGCATCGGTGTTTCTTATAATATTCCTGCACCTTCTTATAAGCCTTCAACTGCAAATTTTAAGCTTTCTAAGCTCCTTCCGGATTTTTTAAATTTTTCTATCGCCGGGTCGCTTATGGAATTCGAAAAAAAATATAAAGGATTTGCCGCAAATTCCATATTAACCGGAATAGAAACCGGAACTTCGTCAGCCCTAAGAATTAAAAGGAATATAGATTTCGAGTCTGTTTCGTTAAAAGGTTTGTATCCTTGCGGCGAGGGGTCTGGATATTCCGGGGGAATTATAACTAGCGCCATCGACGGAATCAGGTGCGCAAAGGCGGTGATAGCTAAAAATACGGCTTAAACGCTTAGATTCAGTATTTAATACGGTAAAATAAGAATGTACAATTTTAGTAAATTTTTATTGCAAATTATTTTATAAAAATATAAAATTATCGCTAAATAAAATTTTCGATATCAATATAACATAATATAATATAATCTGTATTTAGCGTTTACCATTAATCGGCACAATAACTGCAGAATAAACTGCTTGTTTAAAAATAATAGGGTTTTTAAGGCGTATATAGAGATGCTGGCGCCTCAACACTGGCTAATATTCAAACTCCCCCTTTTGTGTTTTTATGAATTATTCGTCTTTGTTAAAAAATAATTACATCGATGATTTCGAAAGTATCGTTCCTGCTATAGAAGCTGTGATTTTTGCTTCAGAAGAACCGGTTTCTTTAGAAAAGCTTCTAGAATTATTTAACGTTCAAACGATTTATTCTAATAAATCCGGCGATAATAAAAATAAAAATAATAAAAAAAATAAAGCCGAAAAAGCGCGTCATAAACTTATAAAAAAAGAAGCCGAAGTCAAAAAAAAAGTAGTTTTAAAAGCAATCGAGGCGATAAAAAATGAGTTTAACGAAAAAGGAAACCACGGCATATACCTATCGGTAAACGACAGCGGAATAAGTTTTAAAACGAAGCCCGAATATTTCGACGTAATTACCGGAAGTTTGAAAGTAAAACCGTTGAAATTTACCGGGCCGCAACTTGAGACTCTTTCGATAATTGCCTATAAACAGCCGGTTACAAAAAACGAAATAGATCTTATAAGAGGTTTCGATTCGGCAAGCACGGTTAAATTTCTTTTAGAAAAGAATCTAATTAAAGTTGCAGGAAGAAAAGAAATAGTCGGAAGACCGTTAATTTATAAAACTACAGATTATTTTATCGGCGTTTTTAACCTTAAAAATTTAAACGACCTGCCTTCGGTTAAGGAAATGAAAGATGTCATTAAGCAAGACGATTTAAGCTGGGATAACGCAGATAATACCAAAAGCGAAAATGGCGGGCCGGATAACGGCGAGACAAGCGAAGAGAAGGAGACTCCTTTATTTAAGTAACCTTTTGGAATAATTTATTTCGGATTATTATGATATAATATAAAAATGGTAGAGCGCAATGTAATGCAATAAAGCAGGGGGTTTGAAAAAATAGATTTTCGGATTTCAGGAATTTGGAAAATCGTGATTTCGAGAATTTCAGAATTTTAAAATAACGGAGGTTATATCTTTAAAAAGTAAAAATGAATTATTTTAAGACATTTCTATTGATGCTAATCCTGACGGGAATATTAATAGTTGCGGGCGGCATTATAGGGGGAGAACAAGGAATGGTAATAGCCCTTATATTTGCAGCGGTAATGAATATAGGAACATATTGGTTTAGCGATAAAGTCGTCTTATCGATGTATCACGCGACGCCTGTCACGGAAGCGGAATACCCTAAACTTTATTCCATAGTGAGAAATCTTGCCGTGAGAGGAAATATTCCGACGCCCAAAGTCTATATCGTCGAAGAGGATACGCCTAACGCTTTTGCCACGGGTAGGAACCCTAAACATGCGGCAGTCTGCGTTACCACGGGTATAATGAGGATTTTAAACGCCGATGAACTGTCGGGCGTTATAGGACATGAATTAACGCACGTAAAAAACAGAGATATTCTTATAAGTTCGATTGCGGCTACAGTCGCCGGCGCAATCAGCATGCTTGCATGGATGGCCGAATGGGGAGCTATGCTGGGAGGTTTCGGCGGAAGAAGCGACGACAGGGAAGGTAATATAATAGGCATTATAGCCATGGCTATAATTGCGCCGCTAATTGCTACCTTGATACAGCTTGCCATATCGAGACAGAGAGAATATGCTGCGGATAAGGGGGGCGCAACGTTGAGCGGAAATCCTCTTTATCTTGCGAGCGCATTAAATAAATTAGAGGCTGGCAACGACGAAGCGCCTATGCAGGCTAATCAAATGACGAACGCTACCGCTCATATGTTTATAGTTAATCCGTTAAGGGGAGGAGCGTTTAAAAGTTTGTTCAGTACGCATCCTGCCACAGAAGCCAGAATAATGAGGCTTAGGGAAATGGCAAAAGGCTGGAACAGATAAAACGGCAAAAAGCAGCATATAAGCAAAGAAAGACGTCGGTCATTTTTCTTCCTTGAGAGATTTTTATTAGCAAGGTCAAGTTTGTCGAACAACAGTTTGTCAGAACGAAGAAAATCCTTATCTTATATATAATATTTATCCAATTTAAAACTAAAAGTAAAAAAAGAGGAAGTCAGATTGAAAAAAATAGCGCCGTCTATTCTTTCAGGAGATTTATTAAATCTTTCCAATGAAATAAAGCTCTTAAAAGAAGCCGATGTTGATCTTATACATATAGATATTATGGACGGAATATTCGTTCCAAATATAACGGCAGGTTGGAATATTGTAGAAGCTATAAAATCCAGAACGGATATTCCTTTAGACGTCCATTTAATGATAGACAGGCCGGAAAGGTATATAGACGATTTTATAAAAAGCGGCGCCGATATATTGACTGTGCATTTTGAAGGAACTACACATATACACAGAGTCGTCGAAAGAATTAGAGAACTTGAGGCAAGTCCGGGCGTTGCAATAAATCCCGGAACGCCGGTTGATTTTATTAGCGAGATACTTAATTATATAGATATGGTTTTAATCATGTCGGTAAATCCAGGATTTAGCGGACAGGAATTTATATATTCTTCCCTGTTTAAGATTGAAAAACTTCGAAGAATTATAAGCCAGAGAGAACTTGAAACTCAAATCGAGGTTGACGGCGGTATAAAAATTATTAACATCGCCGACGTATCTAATTCCGGAGCGGATATTTTCGTAAGCGGTTCGGGAATATTCGGCGCCGATGACTATTTAGCGACGATTAATGAAATGCGCGATAGGATATAATAAAATTTGCGGAAAAATTGCGGAAAAATTTATTGTAAAATATTTAGCGGTTATAATATAATATAAATCTTATTTTCAATTCGGGACGTAGCGCAGCTCGGTAGCGCACTTGCTTCGGGAGCAAGGGGTCGCTGGTTCAAATCCAGTCGTCCCGACCATTCTATAAGGGTTTGCGGTCGGTAAGAAAAAGCGGAAAAATTTACTGTCCTTAATTTTGTCACCTTTTTTCGTCCTAAAAACCCCTTTAATTTTCATTGCCTGTTTTAAACCGTTGCCGTATTTGCCTGCGTTTATCCATTTTTTACAGCGGTAATATTTAGCGTAGGCAAGTTATCCCCTACCGTAATTCCCGCTGTTATTCATACCCTGTTTATTTCCATGCGTTGGACTTTCCGGTCATCTTGTCTATGGTTATCTTTATTACCTCCACTCCCGAACCGGTTTTGGTTTTAAAGTTTTTTATGAAATCTTCTTCCATAGACAAATATTCCTTATGAGGATAGTATTTTTCGTTAAGGGCTATGAGGACCGCTTTTTTTTGAGAAGCTCCACCGACGAACGAAGCCCTGCCTTCGGCCATGACGCATTTATATGCCTGAGTCAGGTTGCAGGGCGGCTTTGTAGCAACTATTGGACCCTCGATAAATGTTAAAAAGCTGACCGAATTATTCTTTTTCAGGATATCTATCTTCCTGCCTTCGGAAGAGGAATGAAAATATATAGCGCCTTTAAGATAAACGAAATTTACCGGCACAGTGTAAGCCGTGCCGTTTTCGGATAATCCCACTATGCCTATTTTAGCCCCGGAAATGACCTTTTCTATTTCGTCCATGTCCGTTATTTCTTTGTCTTTCTTTCGCATATCCCTTTCTTATTTATAATCCTCTCTTACCGGAGACCAGGCGTCTACAGCGACGGTGAATTCGTTCATGACCCGCGCGCCGTGTACGACGTTTGCCGGAACGGAAACCATATCCCCTTTTAGGACGGTCTTTTTTTCTCCTTCCACGGTCATGTCCATGCCCCCTTCGAGTATCAGGGTAATCTGTTCGTGGGGATGCTTATGTTCAGGTATCACGCTTCCCGGCTCGAACTCCATGTGCGTCAGCATGGTATTTTCCAGATAGACTGACCTTACTGCTATGCCCTTTACGGGCTCTTTAGGTTTCAGGTCTTTTAGGGAACGGAAGTAGCGGTTCATGTGCGTTATTAAGATTTAAGGTTTTATTTTTGATAATTATAGCACGGCTCGGCTAAAACGGCAAACGGCGGCCGTATTTCACGCAAACAGGCCAACCTAAAGAGTCGCCGTTCCAAGTATATCTTATGTACAGGGAAATTCCTGCGTCCGTTTCCGGGCTAAATCTTTTAAAAATAATTTTTTATTTAAACGGACCGTTTTTGAAGTTTGCTGTTAAAGTATAAAAGATAGAATATGATGAGTTATAAAAGTTCTAATAATTTTAAATAAAGAGAGGGGGGGGTAATTATGTATT
>DAHVNW010000054.1 GCA_027319095.1 bacterium
ATCTATTTCAATAACAAATTTTAAGTCGTTCACTTTACGCCTCTATGCCCTTACTTTAAATAATATTATATTTTAAAATATTGTCAATTTTTTTGCAAATTTTTATTTGTAAATTAACAATAAAAAAAAGTAAAAAAGGGGTCAGATTTATTTAATCTGACCCCTTTTTTACTATTTGCTTTTATTGTTTTTTACTATTGATATTAATGCGCCCAAAGTAATAATATTATAGGGATTATTAAGATGGTAAAGATGTTGACGACCTTTATCATAGGGTTGATTGCAGGACCGGCGGTGTCTTTGTAAGGATCGCCGACCGTGTCTCCGGTAACTGCCGCTTTGTGAGCTTCGCTGCCTTTGCGGTATGTCTGTCCGTTATATTCAAACCCTTTTTCTATAAGTTTTTTTGCGTTATCCCATGCCGCTCCGCCGCTCGTCATAGATATTGCGACGAAAAGACCGGATATAATAGTTCCAAGCAATATCCCGCCGAGAACCTGCGGCCCCATAGTCAGACCGAATACTATCGGTCCGGCGATCGGTATAAATGCGGGAAGTATCATTTCCCTTAAGGAAGATTTCGTAACTATATCGACGCATTTGCCGTATTCCGGCTTGCCGGTTCCTTCCATAATTCCCGGAATTTCTTTAAACTGCCTCCTGACTTCGACGACTATGTCCCCCGCTGCTTTTCCGACCGATTTCATTGCAAGCGAAGCAAATATATAAGGAAGCATTGCGCCGAGGAAAAGCCCTATTAACACCATAGGCTGATGTATCGAAAACGATATTTTTGCTATTCCAGCCTTTACGTAACCGTTTTGTATCAAATTAGAATATTCCCCGAAAAGAACGATAGCCGCAAGAGCCGCCGAACCTATAGCATATCCTTTCGTTACAGCTTTGGTAGTATTTCCGACTGCATCGAGAGCATCGGTGGTTTCTCTGACGTCTTCCGGAAGTTCGCTCATTTCTGCTATACCGCCTGCGTTATCGGTTATAGGTCCGAACGAATCGACAGCTATTACCATTCCCGCCATAGAGAGCATGCTGGAAGCGGCAACCGCTACGCCGTAAAAGCCCGCAAAGTGATAAGAAATCAAAATTCCGAATACTATCGCTATAACGGGAAGCGCGGTCGCCATTTGTCCTACTGCAAGTCCCGCTATAATATTTGTTCCGTGACCGGTAGTGGATGCTTCCGCTATAGATTTAACCGGAGAAAACTCCGTTGACGTAAAATAATCGGTTATTACTATGATTAGTCCTGTTAAAACAAGACCGACAAGCGCCGAATAGTAATAATCCATTGCTGAATATTTACCTACATGCTGCATAAATGCTTCCGTAAAGAAGTAGTATGCAACTGCAGAAACTATTCCGGTGACGAACAATCCTTTATAAAGACCCTGCATAATTTTTTCTTTAGTAGGTGCGCTAACGAAAAATACGCCTATTATAGAGGTAAAAACAGCTATGCCGCCTAAAAGAAGCGGATAAAGTATGCCGTGCATTAAACCGTTGCCGCCGCCGTTTAATCCTGCTTTAAATGTCGAATATGCAAGCAATATCGATGCTATTATAGTAACGGCAAAGGTTTCAAATACGTCTGCCGCCATGCCGGCACAGTCGCCTACGTTATCTCCGACCTGGTCTGCAATAACCGCAGGGTTTCTTGGATCGTCTTCGGGTATTCCTGCTTCGACTTTTCCGACGAGGTCGGCTCCGACGTCTGCCGCTTTAGTGTATATTCCGCCGCCAAGCCTTGCAAAAACGGAAATAAGACTGCATCCGAAGGCAAAACCTATTAATGAATTTATTACGCCGTCAAGCCCGCTCGTATATTTTCCGATTAGCATAAAAACCGATATACCGAGTACGCCGAGACCCAAAACCATTAAACCGGTAACCGAACCGCCTTTAAATGCAAACTTTAATGCAGGTTTAACGCCTTTATGGGCAATCTGCGCAGTTCTTATATTGGCTCTAACTGCATTAAACATTCCAAGGTAGCCGGCTAATGCCGATAAAAAAGCACCTAATGCAAATCCGCATGCAGTGAGAAGTCCGAACTGAGGCACCCATATTCCGCCGATAAGTATCAATGTGAAAATAATGATACCGACTATAGCTACCGTCCTGTACTGCCTGTTAAGAAATGCGGTGGCTCCTTCCTGAATAGCCCTGGCAATATGTTTCATTCTGTCGGAACCTTCGTCCTGCTTCATAGCCCATATCGTTACCGCTATACTGTAAATAACGGCGATAAGACCCGCAATAATTCCGAAAATCATTGCTTTGTCAAATAGACTCATAACCTAAAACCCCCTAAATTAAATTTTTAATTATTATTAAAATTTCTTTAACGTTACACATGCTAAAGCATTAATTATTGCTTAGGTTTTTTGCTTTTTCTTTTAAGTTTGCAAAATATACCGCAACCGGTCTGTAAGCAAGATGAGACCATTTAGAAAAAGGAACTTCTATAACAAGCATCGGAAATAATATCATTAAATGAATCAGGTATATATAAAAAATAACGGATACCGAAAAGCTATATACTATAGCCGCTCTGAGCAAAACTCCGCTGACTGCCGTTAAGAACAGCAGCGTTACGAACATCCAGTCGGTATGATGCGAAAATTTGCTTCTTTCTATTTTTTTAGAAAATCTTTTAATTATAAAATATATAGTTCCGAAAATTAATCCTATGCTGGCAAAATAATCGAATAAAATTATATGAAGATAAGGCATACTGTTTTCGCTCTGAAACCAGCCCAAGAAAAATACTATTGCTATAAACAGGGATACATAGCTTATCATTAAAAAGAGATGCGCAAGCCAAAAATTATATTTTCCCGAAGCAAGTTTTTTTGATACGGACTCTTCGGAATCGTCGCATTTTGCATATCTGTACTGCGTAAAAAAATTGAATATCAGCGACCAAGCCTCGGTAGCGTAAAGACTTAGCGGGATTTTCACGCTTTTATCGCTCGATACCGTCTTGCGGTACATATTGTATATGAAAGACGTCAGCATAATTGCAAGAAAAGCCGATATAGGCCAGTCGAAAAAATAGTCCACTTTATCCGGCGATACTGCCTGCGACAGAGTCGCGCCGGCGGCCGGATGAAGCCCGAATATTACAGCCCACTCAAGCAAAACTCCCAGCGCTACTATTAATATTGCAACATACTCGGCATATTTAGACTTATATAATATTTTGGAAATCCCCGTCCAGTCGTATGCGCTGATTAAAAAACGCCGCAGCGACATCATCAATTCGCCAGGTTCGGCTTTCCTTGGGCAGTTTTTGGAACATTCGCCGCAATAATAGCATAACCACGGGTCTAAATCGGCGGTCAGCTGTTCTTTCATTCCCCATCCAGCCATTATCATTTCTTTTCTCGGAAACGGCCTGTCCTCCGTAGATAAAGGACACACTGCGGAACATGTGCCGCACTGAAAGCATTTTTTAAAATTGCTTTCGCCTACTTCTTTTATATATTTAACCAACTCGTTGTCGGTCTTAATAACTGTGTTATTCAAAATATCCTCCCTTTCTTAAAAGCCTTTATATGGATTAGGTCCAAGAGATTTAACTTTATTAACGAAATCTTCCACTATTTCCGGCAGTTTCATATAATCGCTATATTCCAGCTGAACCTGCCTGACTCTTTCTTCTTCCAGCACAAGCCTTGTAAGCGTTTCCTTGAGGTTTCCCATTCTGTAAGAAGCTAGTTCAGAACCTTTCGTAAAGTGGCACTGATAGTCGTCGCCGTATTTACAGCCCAGTAAAAGAATACCGTCGATGCCTTTCGAAAGAGCGTCGGCATACCATACGTTATTTATAGAGCCGAGACATCTTACCGGAATAACCCTTATATTGGAAGATAAGCGCATTTTATTTAATCCAAGTATGTCTAATGCCGGATAGGCGTCGTTTTCGCATGCAAATACGAGTATCCTGTAATTTTCGTCGGTCGGATCTTCCGGAACATATATGCTTTTAATCATAGAACCTATAATATCCGGCGAATAATTTTTAAACGATATTATTCTTACGGGACATGCGCCCATGCATATGCCGCATCTTCTGCATCTTTCCGGATTATATTGCGGCGTTCCTTTTTCGTCTTCGTCTATTGCGCCGAAAGGACATTCTTCGGTACATCTTTTACACTGCGTACACCTTGGAAGATCAAAAAACGGGTACGTAGTATCGTTTGAACGGGGGTGAACCGCCCTGCCTTTAGAAGTCTGTTCGATACATTGTATAGCTTTTAAAACCGCTCCTTTAGCATCGTCCACGGAAAAGACTGTATCTAACGGCATCCTGACGGAACCGGCGGGGTATATTCCCGTCCTTCTCGATTCGTAGGGAAAGCATATAAAATTTGAATCCGGAAATCCATAAACAAGGTCGGGCATTTCTTTACCCTGCCTGTAGGAAAGGTTTAACAGGCCGCTCTTCGGAACCTGAGCCGTCGAAACGGGCACGGAAGGCGGGCAGGATGCTCCGCTTGCAGACTGTATGTTTCCGACGTTTAAAGATACGGTATTATCTTTTAATTCTATCTCTCCGGAATTCGGAACCATACCCGTAGCAAGAACTACCATTTCGGTATTTATATCGATATCTCCTCCAAAGAGGGTATCTTTTACTTTTACGCCTATGGTATTTCCGTTTTTGTCAAGCGACACGCCGGATACGACGCCTTTAACCATAAAAATGCCTTCGTCGTCCTGCATTTTTCTGTAAAAGTTTTCGTATTCGCCCATAGTTCTCATATCTCTATATATTATATAAACATTTGCATCGGGATTGTTCTTTCTGATTAATGCGGCTTCTTTCAGAGAAGACATACAGCAAACGGTAGAGCAGTAAGGAAGATGATCTTCGTCCCTTGAACCTGCGCACTGAACAAACAATACCGACTTAACCGGCTTGCCGTCGGATTTTCTTTTTAACTCAAAACTTTCGGATTTCCCGTTATCCGAAAGTTCGGAAAACAGTTCCTCTAATTCTACGTTGGTTAAAATATCCGGCGTTAGCCCGTATCCGAGATTATCCAATTTTTTTGCTTCGTAAGGTTTCCAGCCGGTGGCAACGACGATAGATCCCGCGATCTCTTTAACAGGCTCGGAACCTGAATTTCCTTCGGACGGCTCAATTTCTACGTTAAATTTACCCGGAGCTCCGGATATCGACTTAATTTTAGAACTTTTATATATTTTTATTTTGTCGGATTTTTCCGCTTCGTTTATTAGCGCGTCTAATCCTTCCCTTATCCATATATTTTTATCGAAAGGCGGCTTGGTTTCCCATTTTTTATATTTAGAAGACGGAAATCCGCCGAGGTTCGGTTTTTTTTCTACAAGAATTACGCTATAGCCTGCTTTAGCTGCGTTTACGGATGCGTTAAGTCCGGTAACTCCTCCGCCTACTACGAGAACCGTTTTGTTAAGTTCCTGAACTAAGGGTTCCGGAAATGCGGCTTTTTTTGCTCTAGAAGCACCCATATTTATATAATCTTCGGCAAGCAGCTGGGTATTATCGTCGTTCGGCGGGCTTATCCATATAACGTGTTCTCTTAAGTTTACCCTTTCGGTATGAATAGTAAACTGATCGAAATTAAAAACATCCTGTTTAGCGCGCATCGAACAAGCGGCTATTACTACTTTATTTATCTTTTTTTCGGAAAAATCGTTTTTTATGAGATTTATGCCTTCCTGTCCGCAGAGAAACTCATGGCTTGCGCATACTAAAGGCTTGTTGGAATCTTTCGCCGTATTGATTAATCTTTCAACGTTAAGGCTTTTCCCTATATCGCAGCCGGAACATATATAAATCCCTAAGTTATTATCCATTTTTACTCCTTCCTAAATAATATCTATATAATATCTTTTATAGTTTCGCGTTATGCTGAATTACCGATAATGCCGCCGATGCCGCCGATTGTCCCGACATATAAACGTCCAGAGGAAATCTTGCCACGCCTGCCGAAAATATTCCTTCGTTAAAATTATCGTTAAATATAAATCCGTTTTCGTCGATGTCTATTTTAATATCTTCGTCAATTTTTATTTCTTTAATATCGTCTTTAATGTTTGACGTCATTCCCGATGCAAGAACGACCATTTCTACTCTGACTTTATTTTTTTTGCCGGAAAGCATGTCCTCGACGTCTAAAAGCAGATCGCCTGTTTCATGGTCTTCTGATATTTTGCCGACTATTCCTTTATTAAATTTTATTTTTTCGTCGCTTTGAGCTTTATTTAAAAAATTTTCGTATCTGCCCGGCGTTCTTAAATCGATATAGAAAATAACCGGAGAGGATTCCGGATTTTTTTCCCTCAAATACATTGCCTGTTTCAAAGATGCCATACAACAAATTGCCGAACAGTACGGCAGATGGTTTTCGTTTCTTGAACCTGCGCACTGAATAAATGCTACATTTTTAACTTCTTTTCCATCGGACGGCCTTAATATTTTTCCGCCTGTAGGACCGTTTTCGGCGGCAAGCCTTTCCATTTTTACGTTTGTAATAACGTTTTTATATTTGCCGTATCCCAAGTTTTCTAATTTTTCAACTTCATAAGGCTTCCAACCCGTAGCAAATATGATATCGGATACTTTCAATTCTATAATACTTTCTTTTGCTTCCAAGTTAATTGCGCTATATCTGCATGCTTCTTCGCATTTTTTACATGCCGAAAATTTACAGTATTTATCGTCAACGCTGTATTTTAGCGGAAACGAAGATATAGCAGGCATAAATATCGCTTTTGTATTATCCATGCCGTAATTAAAATCGTTAGGTCTTTCTTCGGGACAAACCTTGGCGCATTCGCCGCATACAGTGCAGTTATCGTTAATATACTGCGGTTTTTGTTTTATTTTTAATTTATATCCGGAACCTTCTTTCGACTTTGTAATTTCTTCGACGCTTGAAGAAACTAAAAAATTTATATTTCCTTCCGTGGACGACTTTATTCTTTTTGTATTGATTTCAAAGCCGCAAAAGGGGGGGCACAATTTTGGAAAATACTTATACATCTGGAGAACTCTGCCGCCGATATACGATTTTTTTTCTACTATATATACTTTTTTATCGACCGCCTCGGTAATTTCTAATGCTGCCGATACGCCGCTATGCCCGCCGCCGATTATTAGTACGGCATTTTCATTATTTAGCTCGCTCAACTTTAAATCTCCATTGCTAAGTTTTTATTTATTTAAATATAATATAAAAAATATATAAAGACTTTATACATATTAAAATCCCCTTCTCTATTTAGAGAAGGGGATAGACTTAATTTTTTTATAAATTATGTTTATAAAATATTAAGTTAGTTTTTCGGAACGATTTCAATATAAGGCTTTT
>DAHVNW010000055.1 GCA_027319095.1 bacterium
GAAGGAAATACGCCTTGGACTGCAGATTGTATCGGAACTATTCCTAACGATTCTATGATGCCGAAAGCAAGAATAGAAATTCCAAAAGCCAGCAATATACCTTCTAAGATTTTTGTATCTCTTGCCATAAACATATTATTAGTTGCAAGCACGAAACACATTCTTCCCCTTTCGAGCGCAGCCCCGAAAATTAAGCCTGCGATACCTATTATAGCGTATTCAAGAAAATAAGGATTCATAATTTACATACCCCCCCTATAGTTAAATTATAACTAGTTAAATATTGAGCTTATGATGTTTTTTTAATTTTAATGGTAAATTCACCAGGAGCAGTCTTTGTTACGCAGTAAGGATAATTTAACTTATTAAGCATGGACGGGAACGAATTTTCTACCGCCGCCGCATGGTCGGTATAAACCTCCAGCACCTGCCCCACTTTCATCTTGTTGAGCTTTTTATGAGCCATAGCTTCCGGAATAGGACATGTTTCGCCTAACACGTCTAACGTCTCATCCGGTTTTACGTTTTCTAAACTTTTTTCTTCAGCCATTTAAATCCCTCCTTTTAAGATATTAAATTAGAAATTAAATTAAAAGCTTTCCTGCCAAATTGGTCCTTTATAAGGGAAAAACTCTTTTCCTTTCGTTGCGCCGCTAATTTTGGTTACCGTTCCATCCCCGCTGTTTGCCGTCCAGACATTGCCATTATCGTCTATTAATATAAAATTAGGATTTTTTCCGGTCTTATAAGTATTTAAAACCTTGCCGGTGCGGCTTAATTTCACGACTTTATCGGCATATATGCAGGCGACGAACATACTTCCGGCAGTGCTTAGAGCAATTCCGTAAGGCGCCCCTTTTATGTTAATTTTTTCTAAAATTTTACCGTTTTGATTAAATTTTAAAACGCTGTCGCTTAACCCGTTCGTAACATATATATTGCCTGCAGGGCCTATAGCAATGCCTTCTGGTTTTCTTTGAGCATTAAATACTTTTATTATCTTTCCGCTTCTGTTTAATACGGTAACGGTACCTTTGTTTGCGAAGTTCGTAACATATATAAAACCGTTATCGTTTAAAACTATACCGTAGGGAGCAATCCCCGCATAAAAAATCTTTAAAACCTTAAGCGCCGGGTTTAATTTTGTAACTGTCTTAGAATGTATAGATGTTACATAAATATTTCCATCGGGTCCAACGGCGATTCCTGCCGGAATAATTCCAACTTTTACCTTTTTAAGAATTTGACCTTTATTATTAAGTTTTACGACTTTTCCTATCCCTGTCGATACATAAACATAGCCGTTTTTGCCGATAACAATTCCCGAAGGCGCCCAATCGGCAATAATATTTTTAATTAATTTACCATTTTGGTTAAGTTTAACTACATTGTTAAAACCGCCTATAGCAACATAAACATTATCTTTTTTGCCGACCGCAAGTCCGTAAGGGGTCGTTCCTACCTTAAAATTAGACACGGTTGCCGCATTTGCGCTATTGTTAATATTTCCGGCATCGATTAAAAAAATTAACGATAAAAGTAAAAATAATGAAAATTGCCGATGCTTTTCCATTGAAACCGGTGAATAATTTTTGAGTTTCATTTTAAAAATACCATTTTTTTATAAAAAGCTTATTTGAATTTGAATGGGGTATTATTAATAAACGGTGAATAATTTTTTCCGCATTCCAATTTTTTTATAATAATATCTTTCCTCTTCGTTAATAATGATTTAATTTATTTTATAATTATAACGATAAGCTTTTAAACCTGCTTTTTAAAAATAGATTTGGAAATACCGTCAAACAACGGATCTGTATATCTAATTAAATCCTTTTTTATCATACCTTCCATTTTTAACTGAATTATTCTAATAACGGGCCCCATTATTAAAGTTGCAGCTATTAATATATCCATATCCCTAAAAACACCCTCTTTAATTTTAGCTTTTATAAATTTTTTGATGTATTCAAACGGCTTATCCGAACATATCGGCATGGCTTCGTGCAAAAAATCTTTATGTTTGGTATAAAGCATATATTTCATAAGATTCGGCTCCTCATCAGTCAATTTAAAGAATGTAAATATAATAGATTTTAATGCTTCTTTGTCGTTGGACGATTTTTCGACGGCCGATACTATTTTGTTTAAAAGAATCTCGATTGCGGTATCGTATAAAAACTGCGCAATCTTTTCTTTTGAGGAAAAATGGTAATATATCGCGCCGGTGCTGAGCCCAGTTCCTTCCGAAATATTTCTTACGCCGACATTGCTATAACCGTTTTCGGCAAAGCTTTCCATACAGTAATCAAATATCTTTTTTTTTGTTAATTCGGATACTTCTTTGCTCATGCTTATTAAGAAATAAAAAGAACGTTCGTTATGTTTTATATTTTTATTATATCAAAATTTAGCATGAAGTCAACAATTATTTTAAACCCAAAATTGCCGATAGAAAATTTAACACTGGGTTCATAGAGCTTTAAAACCTGTTTAAAGATTTCTATCGGCAATTTTGGGTCAAATTAATAGTAATTAGTTTAGACAATTACAACATTAAGGCTTAATATAAGAATAACCCATCATTTCATAGTGAAGAATTGCGTAAAAACCGTCCGGGGTGATATGGACAAACGGGAAAATATCACTCGGTTTAATGCCTAATTTAATCATAGCCACATGACATATATCAAATCTGACATTATGCTTATATAGTTTTTGTATTAGCGGTTCCAACTTATTATTTTTTTTAAGAAACATTTTATCGGCAGGACCGTAAGCCACAAAAACAACTTTGTATCTTTTTGGATTATAATGCAGTTCCCATATTATGTCGTTCATATTTCCGAGAGCTGTTTTCCATTTTTTCGGATTTGGAGACGAAACCTGAAAAACGACCTTAACTACCTTATTATTAAAAAATCCGTGATATGACGTTTTGGTCAGAAGAGGTTTTTTTATTTTAATTTTCTTTTTTAAAGCCGCTTTAGGTTTTGAAGGCTTGGTAACTGCAGGAGCAGGAACTGTCTTTGCCTGTTTTTTAGCGCAGCCTGTCAAAAGCAATGAACCGCCGACCGTAATAACTATTAAAATAATCCACAGTTTCATAAACTTTTTCATTGCACACCCCCAGTTTTTTTATTGTTAACTAAAAACTTTTTATTAAGGTTTGATATATGCATACCCCTGCATTTCTTTTTTGATAATATAAGCAACCGCTCCTGGATATACTACGTTTACAAAAGGAAACAACTGTTTCTCTCTAACATGCATTGCAAGCATCGTCATATGGCATGCGACAAGATTAACGCCGTAAGCGTTTAAACTCTGAAGCAGAGGATAGAATTTTTTATCGTCCTTTTTTATAAAAACTCTGAGTCCCGGACCGTACGCTACAACGTCAACTTTATAATTAATTGCGTGAGCGCTCATAATCTGAACGACTTTAGCGGCATTGCCGAGAGCAAGTTTCCATCTCGCCGGACTATCTTGCGTTATTTGAATCACAACCTTCATAGTTTTGTTTTTAAAATACGGAAGCGCCTGTATTTTTTTATAAGCATAAGCGCTTCCGCTAAAGTACATTAAAACCAAAGCCAAAACGATGAATGCCGCTTTAAAATTTAACAAGCCTTTTTTAAATAAATATCTATTCATTATTATTCTCCATTTTTTATTTAATAATAGCATTGAAACAGTTTACCGTTTACGTTTATTTAATATTTTTTTTAATCATTTTCCCACTTTTATTTTATAACCCTTAGACAGGGAATAAACATATAAGTCAAGATACTTCCAAGTCTTAGAGCCAATTTTCTTCTTAAATCCTTCTTCGCCGGTATATATACAGTGATTAAACTGGTCCTGCATAGTAATAATCTTTCCCCATTTCTTATATGTAGGATAAAAGCCGGCATGTCCTATAACCGGTTTCGTAGGCTTTCCGCCAAGAATACCCGCTCCGCCGCCAGGATGACAGCTGTCGCAGCTTTTTCCGGATGCGCCGAGCGGCGTATCGTAGTAATGTTTTCCGAGAGTCAAAGCCTGCTGAATGGTTTTTGGATGCCTGTCGGCATTTTTAAAAACAGGGGAGGGCTCTGCATTATATCCTTTAATTTTATATCCGTTGCTTAATGACGTTACGTAAAGCGTAAGATCGTTTAATTTTTGTCCGCTTAACGGTTTCCCTTTTAACACGTGAACTATGCACATATTTAATCTTTCTCCGAGCGTAATAACCTGATGGGTTTTAGGATTAAATCTTGGAAACGTCGCCGCAACGCCTTTCAGGCTCCTTACTACCTTTTTAACAGCAGGTATATACGTTCCAATACTGTCCACATGGCATTTAGCGCAAGAAAAACCGTCGGTGCCAAGCTTAGTATTATAAAATTCGGATTTGCCGTAATTCAATCCTGCCTCTATTTTTTCCTTTGCAATCATTTTCTTGCTTAATTTTAATTTTCCGCTTGCAAATGCAAAAGGTTTGAAATAGTAAACCGCCGAAATAATCAATAAAGCAATAAAAGTTATGAAAATTGCTTTTTTCATAAAATCATACCTCCCAAAGTTATTTGTTATATTATATTTATCTGCTTATTGAAGTATGTGAATATGCGCCGTACCGTTTACTGCCGTTTAAGGTTTAAGGAAAGCGTATCCCTGCATTTCTTTCCTTGCAATTTCCACTACGCCTGCCGGCACGACTTTTACGAAAGGAAACAGTGCTTCCTTAGTAATGTGCGCTTTCATCATTGTATTATGGCAGGCTCTCAACTTTAACCCGTACGAAACTAAACTTTGAAGAACCGCTTCGTTTTTTTTATCGAATTTTTTCATCAGCATTCTCAAACCGGGACCAAAAGCTACAAGTTCGATTTTATATTTAAAGGAATTATCGCCAAATGCCGCCATTACATTTTTAATGTTTGCTATGGCAAGCCCCCACCTTGCAGGTTTTGCGTAATCGACTTCTACTACCATTTTTAATGTTTTATGTTTAAAAAACTTTGGGAGAGGCAAAGCATGTGTATTATAATACGGCGCGTAGGAACTGTAAGACGACGGACCGTACTTTAAAGCATAAGATGTGTTAGCCATCGAGAAAAATAAGATTGAAACTGCGGCAATCATTAACAGACTTAAAAATAAACGTGATTTTTCCATTTTTTTAATCTCCTTAATTTAGTTACTAAGTTAAAGTTAATACACTTATTCACTTCTTATATGCACTATACATATTTTATTATCACGATTATATTTTTGTTTTATATCAGCCTGCCGTCCTCGAATGTCTGTATATAACTTCTTCCGTTTTGATAGATTTAACGGTTCTATGTTTTTTTATATATTCCGCAATAACATCGGATGCGTTATATTTAGTTAATCCCTTATCGTTTGTATTCATATTCTGCATTTTACCGCCGGTTGAAACCGCCCAGTATTTTTTTGATAAATCCAAAGGCTTTCCGTCGATAGTCCAACTTTTAATCCTTTTGTTGACGGATTCGTTAATAAGCACATGCAGTTTTGAATTTGAAACGCGGGTTGCGTCTCCTCCCATTTGCAGATATGCGTCTTTTGCAAAAACATCGCTCAAAACACTCAGCTGCGATAACAATAACTGTTTTCCCGTAAGAAGAGTTTTGTAAACCTCGGGGTAAGTCGTTCCGTACCATCCGTAAACATGCTCCATGGTAATCTTTTCACCCGGAAGCACCGTATCTCCCCATCTCCATCCGGGAGCAAAAAATAGCGGCGTGTCGAATTTTTCTATAAATGCCTGCTCCGCAACGCTATCGACGGAACATACGAAAGTCGCCCTTCTATATAACAGGTCTTCGGCGGTTCCCAGTTCTTCGTTTAATTGATCCGCATAAGGAACAAATTGTTCATCGATTAACCTGCTTATTTCAGGATCCGGCTTAATCCAGTTAGTAACAATCGGAATTAATTTATGATCATAATCGACTATTCTTTTATTTCTTACGTTTAAATCTATCCTGCCGACGAACTTGCCGTGAGTGCCTGCCTGAACTATTATCGTGTTGTTTATAATCTGAGGAGCGGGAAGTATGTCATGCGTATGTCCGCCGACTATAATGTCTATTCCGTTAATAAGGGAGGCAAACTTTCTGTCCACCTCAAGTCCGTTATGGGAAAGAACGACTACTAAATCTACTTTTTCTTCATTCTTCAGTTTGTTAACCATCTTTTGGGCATGACTCGTGTCAATGCCAAAATTCCAGTTTTTAACGAAATGGGAAGGGTGCGCAAGCGGAACATACGGAAACGCCTGTCCTATTATTCCTACCCTTAACCCGTTGACTTCTTTGATTGTATATGGTTTAAAAATTAGGCCGCCCCAGGTAGCGTTTGTAACATTCTGGGCAATAAATGGATATTTTAATTTTTTTATATTGGATAAAAGCTGTTTTTCGCCGTAAGTAAACTCCCAGTGTCCCGTCATAGCGTCGTATCCCATTGCATTTTGGACGTTTACTACCGCCATGCCTTTCGTAAGCAATGCTATGCCGGTTCCCTGCCATGAATCGCCGGTATCGAGCATTATTGTTTTGCCGTATCTTTCTTCTTTTATTTTGTTGAATACCGTCGCCATATGGGCGTAACCGCCCATCGGACCGTATTCTTTATTTAATTTTACAAAATCGACGTATGAACAGAAATATCCCATTGCGGACTTGGGATTTATATCGTAGTATAGGTTGAAAGAATCTCCTACGAGATGTCCGGGTCTTCCGTTCATAAAATGAGGACCTATATTTACGGAAGGCTCCCTATAAAGAGTAGGTTTTAAGTGGGCATGAGAGTCGGAATTCCATATGATGGTCAAATTGCCTACAGGCTTGAACTTTAGAAGATTAACGGGATTAACAGCCGCCGCCCCTGCAAGAACGGCGGTGGTTTTTAAGAAACTTCTTCTGGAAACATTTTTTAAATCCATTTAATTATAGCCCCCTTTTTTTTGCAAA
>DAHVNW010000056.1 GCA_027319095.1 bacterium
TTATAAAATAAATCAATAATTTTCCTTTAACAAATTTTATATTTTTTCAAAAATTATTACAATTTATCTTTATAGAAAAATATATCGTGCAATATATTAAGGCATATTAAAATGAATAAAAATTCCGAAACGTCTTTTGAAAATATTATAGTGTTAATATTTATTCTCGTATTAACGATTATAATAATGCATAAATATTTTACCATAATCGCATATGCAAAAAAGGCAGAATTTGCCGGAGAAATTCATGCAATAAACCTTGCGTTGATTTCATACAGGATAAAATACGGAAAATTTCCTGCAAATCTTTCAGTTTTAACAAAAAATGGGTATATAAAAAATATAAAGACCGATAAAGAGGATTATCCCCTGAATCCTTTCGGAAAACGATTCGTTTATGAAAAAAAATACGGGAGCGTTTTATCATATGCTAATAAACCGATGCATTAATTATTTTTATATTCCGTAAACAAATCTATTTGAATTTTAGTTATATTTTCATTAACTCACAGTTAGAAATTTATTTTTTGCCTTATTGATGAAATACCGGTGGTTTTCTAATGTTACTCCCACTGTTGGTATTCCCGCGTGGGCGGGAAACGAAGTACGGCATATCTTTGTTTGTTTGCTAAAAAAACATTGTTTTTTAGAAAACAAAGATGCTAATCCAAATTTAAAATTTTCTATCGGCAATTTTGTGATAGTTTCGAGATAGCAGTTTGACTTGCAAGCGGCGATGGGATATTATTTAAACGGGTATAGAGTCTTATGCTATACATAATTAAATCATTGACTTGCTATTTTAATTTTCATATTTTTCCAATTAAAATTTTGTCTTTGCGAAAGGTTATTTTTCCAAATATTTTTTAATTTATCTGGAATAGAAAAAATGAAAGACGATTGCAAGCGTTTTACCCCCTTTAGTTTTTCCCTGCTTGTTTTAGCGATGTTTCTATTTGCAGCCGCCATTGCTTTGTCCGGCTGCGGAGGGGGCGGAGGAGGAGGGTCATCGAGTTCCACGGCTCCGACCAACACGGCTACGACCGCCCAAACCACAACGGCGAATACAACGACGGCATACATTCAGGGTCAGGTTCTCGGAGGCGATACCCCGCTGGCTAACGTAACCGTCTATTTATACGCTATGGGGGACACAAACTATATTTCTAGCGATAATACCGATAATAACGGCAATTACAGTTTTGAATATATGTACCAGTCAAATGAAAACCCGGTTCTTTACGTAGTCTCTTCTATTAACAACTCTCAGTATTTGACGGCCACCGCAGGTTATGCTCAAAAGCAAACCCGGTCGGTCGAAACGAATATAGACGGGCTTACCGCCGCCGAATCTGCCTATGCCGTAAATAGCGTAGGCGGGAGTATTAATTCTAACGGTTCAATAAACGCTTCGGATTCGGCGACGCTCTTAAATAATTACGATAATATTCAAAACGACCCGTCGTCCGTCCCAAACCATCCGGACGAAATATATAACGTCGCAAACGTGTTGGCTTCCTGCATAAATCATGCTTATAGGGCCCGGTTAGCCTGTTTTCAAGTTAATTTGGCTATGGATTATACTTTAGGAAATCCACAGTTTGCGATAAATATGGTTCAAAATTATTCCAAATATCAAATTCCGATAATAAGCGCTTCATACCAAATGGAAGGGGAAACCCCCTGGAGTATCGTCCCGGATACAAGCTTTTTGTCTAATCAACTGCCTTTGTATTATACCCTTTCACTTAACAAAATATATATTAATGCACAGATAAACGGTTCGTCTCCTCTCGGATTTACATTTGATACGGCAGCAAACGGGATAGCAATCAACCGGTCGGCGTTACAAAATGCCGGAATCAGCATCGGTCCGACGCGGTATAATTTCACTTCTGGTTTCGGAAATCCTGTCTATGTTATTTTTGGCGGCTACGTTGCTCTTGCGAATATAACGCTTCCCGACGGATTTACCGTAAACAACTTTCCTATTGCGGTTATAGATACTTGTGCCCCCGTTAACCCAAACGACACGACGTTGTGCAATTCAAGCGGAACCGGCTTTAATTTTCCCGGCCAGAATATTGTTGGCGATATGGGTATGGGATTATCTCCATATGCAGGATTCGGAAACTACGAAGATGGAGTTTTTACGCCTTCTATTTTGGCGGCTTTGCCGGATAATATGGATAACGGATTTATATTAAATTTTGACCAGGATTCCAACCTGATTAACGAAGGATACGATTATATAACGCAAGGCCAGCAGGCTGGATACGTCACCTTAGGGTTAAATACCGAAATCGATAACAGTTTTTCAAGCGACGTATTTTATCCAAATTCCTATCCGGCAAAATCAGGGGTTTATGATTATCCCATCGTTAACGCAGAATTCGGGGGATATACAACCGATTCAACCGATAATTCGTTTAGCGCCGTTTTCGATACAGGCACTCCTTATATCGGTATCTATTCGGATGCCCTTGCCGATGCAATCGGCCATGCGTGGTCGGAATATCAATATCTTGGCGGACTGAACATTCTATACGGCAAACAGGACATTTCTTCGTACGGATTTAAAGCGTCTAACGGTTTGTATTATCCTTTAAATTCCGTAACTATAAGCTCTCCTTACGTTTTAGACTCGGTAACGGGACAATATGATATAAAAAGCATTAATCTACCGACGAGCGAGGGAGTCATTATAGAAAATTTATTTGTTGATTTAGGCCCTGCTCCGACATTCGGCAATGAATTAGAATCTATTGGACTGCCAATAATGTTTAACCATACGATGTTCTGGGCATCTGCATTTTCGGCTTACGGATGGGGAGTCGGAGCAATAAATTAATTAATTTAATTGCAATAAATATAATATATGATACGCAAGATGTTATGTTTTTTTATTTATTTTAGACGCAATAATTTAACATATCGGTAGGTTTTTTTTAAGACCGTTGCTAAATTAAAGTTCTTTAGGAAATACTTATTAAACACGCGGGGTTTCAAGTGGTGGCGGTGCAGGGACTTGAACCCCGGACACTACGGATATGAGCCGTATGCTCTAACCGGCTGAGCTACACCGCCGTTCTAAGTGAATTAATTAAGATGAATATTATATCAGACAAATCGTTATCGTTCAAACTATAAAATTAAAATCCCCACGAATCCCGATTTAGAAAATATTGATAATTTCTAATGCTAAATAACAGAGGATTAGCATCTTTGTTTTTTGATAAAAAACAATATTTTTAAAGCATGCAAACAAAGATATGCCGCGCTTCGTTTCCCGCTTGCGTTATATTTATATCTGTGCTTATAGAAGCATGTCTTAGGTGCGGAAAGAATGCCGGAAAATAAATTTCTAAATCTGGATTTTGTTGCGCCTGTAAATAATTATAGTTTTTTACGACGAAAGTTTATATATAACGATGTAGCTTTTTGGCTCTGCAAACATGGAACCTGGACTTTCAACTACAGCGTTTGCCAGATAGGTTTTTTTGTTTAATTCAATAAAGGAAAATCCGGCGCTGTATCCAACCACGTGCCTAATTTTCCATACAGGATAAAAATTTACCTTATTCCATGCCAAACTATAAACCGAGTTCTTGGTATAATAATTCAAATGTTTTAAAAAAGCTCCTTGCCTATAGTTCTTTATCACGACTATGCCGTCTTTCCCGTTATTAATGCGAAACTTGCTGACCTGGGCAGGAATGTTGTAAATTAAACCTTCGGTAACGCTGGAGCTGCGAACTCCTCCTATGGGCGGGACATCGACCTGGAGAGGCGAACCGCCGTAGGTCTTTGAACCGGTATATACTGTTTTCCCATTATCGTTTATAACCACTAAATTTCCGGAATTGGACAATGCCAAAAGATATTTTTTTCCATTACCCATAAAATTGCCGTAAGCCGTGCCATAGAGGGTTATACCTGAAAAAAAGAGAAGTTTTCTGCCTTTCACTAATGTATTGCCGTTCTTATCGAATCTATAAACATAGGTGCTGCCGCCAAACTGGCCGATTGGATATGAATTTTGCCCTATAACCGCAACATTATAAAACCTGCCTGAAGGAACTACGGAAACTGGATTTTGTCCTACTATGACTTTTTTAAGGCCGTTTATGCTCATAACCCTTAAAAACAATGCGTAATTAGGCGTTATTTTAACAAGCTTTCCGTTGTTATAGGCAAGCAGATATGACGTTATCATGCCTAACTGAGATTTGGTAAGGACTATTGCCGATTTGTTTTCGGATATTTTGTAGAACCCGATATATATGACATTTGACCTTCCCGATAAATTATATTGAACGATTTTATCCAACCCCCCGTTCGTTAAAAGATTGTATAATATGACGCGGTGCCTTGTGGCAACGGCTGCCTGCACGCCCTTATTTAAAAATTTGCCTGCGGCAAAAGCTTGAATTATATAGTGTTTTGTCGGCGTTTTTAAAAGCCCTTTACTGTTTTGACTAAATCTTTTTATGTACATATTGCTGCTTGCGGCCGGCGGGGCGTAAGAAACGACTGGAGACGGCGATTTAATTTGAGCAGGTTCCTGGACATTCTCAACTCTTTCCTTAGGAGCTAAAGACGTAATTTTCGATTTAATAATTTTAGATAAGCCGTTTATATCGCCTATTACAAATTTTGCGCCCAAAACTTGAAAGGAATGCCTGTAAACTACGGCTTTTTCGGACGGACTGAAAATATCCGTTTCTATATCGAAAACATTTCCGATTTTAATTACCCTTCCAAAAACCAAGTATTTTAAACCAAAATGCTTAGAAATTTTTACAAGATTGCCGGTAGAGAATGAAGTTATTCGATTTGTCTTAATAAAGCTATTTACATCGGAGTTCCTCAAAACAGAAATGTTCTTAGAAGACAAATTAGAAGCTAATAAAAGCGGTATGCTTTTTTTTATATAAGTATAATTTTCATAATGGATAGAAATTATTTTATAAGGTAGGATGCCTATTTTTACGGATGCATCAGCGTTTTTTAAAAGTAAAAACAAAGGTAAAAAGATAAAGAAACTATAAAATATTGCAATTTTAATATATTTTTTCATAAAAACTCCCTCATAAAATATGTTTCTTAATTTTTATTAAATTCTTAATAATGTTAAAAAAATGATATCCAAAAAAAATAACGCTAAAATATATATTATTTTAAACATACGCAATTTGTCAAGATAATTTTTGCAAAAAAAACCAATAAGTTCTTAATAGATAAGTACCGTAAAATATGTAAAAAACAGCGGCAAGAGAAAGAAACGGCCCGAAAGGAATTTTAAAATCTTTATAAACGGCGCCTGCTTTTTTTATTTTATTTATCATAAAGAACAAAATAAATCCAATCAAGGCAAAAATAGAACCGCAGAAAATTGTAAATAAAGCGCCTTTTAACCCTAAAAATGCGCCTATTCCTGCGATTAGCTTAATGTCGCCTCCGCCGAGCCCTTCTTTCTTCTTAAAAATTTCATATAAAGCAGCTATGGAATAAAAAAAAAGTCCTGGAATTAAAAAACCGTATAAAGGAAACAAAAAAGGCTTATGAAGCAGAAAAACATTTAAAATAAACCCGGAAATGATTAACAAAACATTTAAAATATCCGGAATAATTTTATTAAATAAATCTATAAAGGCAACCGGAATTATAATTAACGCAAAAAAAGAAAAGATTAAAAAATATTTTAATTGTCCTATAATATAATTCTTAAAATAATTTATATCGTAAATATTAATCTTATAAAAAAAATATGCGCCATAAAAATATTTTAAAAACAATAGATAAATCAATAAAGCGGCAAGCATTTCCACGGCCGGATAAACCGGGGAAATTTTTTGCCCGCAGTTCCTGCATCTTCCCCGCAATAAAATATAGCTTAAAACCGGAATATTATCGTAAAATTTAATTTTAGAATTGCATGCCGGACAAAAAGAATTAGGATAAATTATCGAATATTTTTGCGGAAGGCGGAAAATCACGACGTTTAAAAAACTTCCACAGGACAATCCGGCAAGTAAAATAAAAATCGAAATATAAGTAAAACCGGCGGGAGAAAATAAAAAATCCAAGACGCTTATTTCATTTAAAACCATATAAGTCTAAAAAACGGATTTTTATTAAAATAATAAAAAAATACCCCGCGATATATAAATTAAATTATTTATCCGGGGTAATTAAATCCGGTAACGACCTACTCTCTCATGCAGCTGCCCGCACAATACCATCGGCGCTATAGGGCTTAACTTCCGTGTTCGGAATGGGAACGGGTGTTTCCCCTATGCTATAGTTACCGAAAACTTGAGGTAAAAGGGACATATTTGAAATCTGTTCCCTTTTACCAAAAATTTTATCTATAAAGAATTGAACGAAAATTAAGCAAATTAGCAAAAGAATACTAGGCAATTTATTGCATTAAAAAAATGATTAAGCCTCACGATCTATTAGTATCGGTAAGCTAAACACATTGCTGCGCTTACACACCCGACCTATCAACCTCATAGTCTATGAGGGATCTTTAGCCGTGTCGCCACGGGGGAAATCTTATCTTAGGGGGGGCTTCCCACTTAGATGCTTTCAGCGGTTATCCCTTCCGAACATAGCTACCCAGCCATTACCACTGGCGTGATAACTGGAACACTAGAGGTTCGTCCATCCCGGTCCTCTCGTACTAAGGACAGCTCCCTT
>DAHVNW010000057.1 GCA_027319095.1 bacterium
AAGGGCGTGAGCGAGGCGTCGCATCAGGTTTCTGCTCCTCTCGATATGCTCAGAATCGATTTAAAAATAGAAGAAAACGCAATTAACGATTATACCGCCGGATTAGAAGTAATAGACGACCCCGGAGTAAGGGCGCTCATTGAAAATAATCTTGCCGAAGAAATTCACCATTCTTTATACTTGTCGAAAAGAATAAACGAAATTTTAGAAACTACCAAAGCCCGCATAGGCGCTATTAAAGGAATAGAAAAGCCCGGAGGGAAAGAAGCTTCCGAAATTTTTAGGGCTTCGGTCGAAGTAGGGCAGGCAAGACTTAAACGAAACTGGCTCGAAATGTCTATGTCGGGTCTTATTGCCGGCATGAACGTTACTTTCGGTATAATTGCTTCTTCGTATGTTGCCGGAGCAACCGCTCCTTTAGTCGGCGCTAATATATCTAAAATATTCGGCGCGATGTTTTTTCCTATCGGTTTCATGTTTTTAATGATAGGCAAAAGCGAGCTTTTTACGGAAAATTTTTTAGTTCCCGTAACCGCGGTCATCGCAAAAAAAGGCAGAATATTAGAACTTTTAAAATTATGGTCGCTTACGCTTATCGGAAACATGGCAGGTATTTTTATATTTGCAATAGTAATAGCAGGCTCGTTAAATCAGATTGTCCCGTCTTTCGTTATTAATCATATACACGGCGTTGCAAACAGCTATATGGACAGGACACCCTACGTAATGATTTTAAGTGCTATTTTTGCCGGCTGGCTTATAACTCTTATGACGTGGCTCTTAATAGCGTCAAGCGGCACTCTTGCAAGAATATTTATTATATGGGTCGTCGGTTTTATGATTTATCTAAACTCTTTCAGCCATATAGTGGTAGCGTCGTCGGAAATTTTAATTGCCATAAATACAGGCTCGCATATTTCATATTTATCATGGCTTTATAGTTATGTTCCCTTAACGCTGGTAGGCAACATGATAGGCGGTTTATTTTTCGTTACTATTCTGCAGTATTTACAGATTTTACATTCCGTACCGACGGTTCCGGACGAGCATTTTTTCGCTTCTTCGTCTGAACTTGATATGATGGGCGGCGTAAACGGCAGGGCAAAGTATGATGCAATGGAAAACGTCGAAAATATAGAAGACAAGATTTGAAAATTTTTTTTAATAAAAAATTGTAGTAAAAATATTAAAATTTGACTTTTTGATTTATTGTGTTAAAATAAATATAATTAAGTAAATTTGAAATTGTTTAGTTATAGCCGATATAAATTATAGCCGATATAAACGAAAACGGTAAAGCAGGAGATATTTATGGAATATGATGAAAATGGAGTAAGTATAGTTCCCGCCGAATTAAAAAAAGATATTTTCGAAGAAGCAAGAAAAGATTTCCGGTATGAAGAATATGTCAGAGGTTGTTTAAACTGCGGCGTCTGTACAGGAGGATGTCCGCCCCACAGATTTTTCGATTTTTCCCCTCGTATAGTTCTGCAAAAAATGAAATCAAAAGACCCCGAACTTATCTGGACTATGATGGACGAATATGTATGGGCTTGCTTCCAGTGCTTTACATGCGCCATGATTTGTCCGTTTTTAAACAGCCCCGGAGGCGTTATAGCTATATTAAGGGAAATTGCGGTTAGAAGAGGATTCGAATCGGCAAAAAAAGTTTTAAAACCTTATTCCAGGGTGCTTTTAAAACTTACCGCATACGGCAATCAGCTTTCTCCGGACATGATACAGCCGGATTTTTTTCCTGACTGGGGTCCACATATAGGATATGCTTCGACGGATCTTGCCGTGAAAAGAAAGGCTATTCCTATGCCGACTCTTCAGGTTACCAATTTGGCATGGGACGTCGCTCCGGAAACTATGAAAGAGTTATACGACATATTCGACGAAGCCGGAGTTTTCAAAATAATAGAATCCGTTGACCCTTCGCTTTACGAAATAATACAGGATATAGTTGACGACGTCAGAAGTTCTTGACGTGAAACAGTTGTTATTATAACGATAAAAAAACTGGATTTCCACCCACTCGGGAATGATAAAAAAAGGTAAATATTTAAATTAAAGTTTAGTCAGTTCCGCGTAGCGTTAATACAGAAATAAGGAGACACAAATATGGCTATAGAAATCAGCAACAGGCTCGGTCTTGCAAACGTTAAATCGGATTTTATCCACACCGCAGGAAGAAAACTTGAAGATATACATGAGCGGCTTCTCGAACTTGAAGCAAAAGGCGAAGTCAAGGTAATACACGTAAAAGAAGAAAATAAAGCTATAGAAGCCGAAACCCTGCTCGGCTGGAAGAAAAAAATTCCTACCAATAAATTATGGCATCATAAATCTTGCGGACAGTGCGGCAATATTCCAGGATATCCGGTGTCTCTGCTGTGGTTTATGAATCAGATGGGTTTGGAATACGTCGACGAGAGAAATCAGACATCATGCACCGCTTGGAATTACCACGGTTCTGGAACATCTAATCCCGTCGGGCTTGCAGCAGTAGCAGTAAGAAACTGGCACAGAGCATACGAATTAGGTTTATTTCCGCTTTTTCACTGCGCTACCACTTTCGGCGATTATAAAGAGATGAGAAATTTGCTCGTCGAAAATAAAGAACTGCGTGACGAAGTGCGCAGAATTATGCATAAAATAGGAAGAGAATTAGTCATCCCCGAATATATCGTGCATTACAGCGAATGGGTTCACGTTATGCGGTTTGAAATAGCAAAGTTAAAAAAATACGACTTAAGCAGTGTCATAGCGACAGTCCATCCGGCCTGCCATACATATAAAATGATTCCTGAGGACTGTATTTACGACAAAGACATTTACGCAGGAAAAAGAACTGCCGTTTCTACGGGAGTAATGCTTGCTCTCGGAGCGCAGGTTGCGGATTATTCTACATGGTACGATTGTTGCGGTTTTGGTTTCAGACATATATTGACTGAAAGGGAAGCTTCGAGGTCTTTCGTAATGGACAGAAAAATAAGGCCGATGGTCAGGGAAGCCAATTCCGACGTCTGTATCACGCAGGATACGGGATGCACTACTACTTTGGATAAAAACCAGTGGATTGGAAAAGCTATGGGCTATACGGAACAGGTTCCCGTTATGTCGGACGTTATGTTCGCGGCGTTAGCGTGCGGAGCGGACGTTTTTAAAATAGTTCAGCTTCAGTGGCATACGACCGATTGGAGACCTTTATGCGAAAAAATAGGGATAGACTGGAAAAAATCGGAAGAAGAATACAACGCGTATCTCGAAGAACTTAAAGCGGGCGGTAAAACCGTTAATTTATACGAGTATCCGAAAAGTTAAAACTGGATTCCTGCCGTCTTTGCCTGCGTCAACGGCGTGCGTTGACAATGATTCAGTCAAAGATATGCTGCAGGAATGACAAAAATAAAAAGATTAATTAATATTAATTAACACGGCGATTTAATGGAGGATGTTTTATGTCTGAAAATATTTTAGTGATAGGCGGAGGTCCGGCAGGTTTGAATGCGGCAGTTATGCTTTCCGAATTGGGAGTTAATGTAGCTTTGGTTGAAAGAGATTCGTTTCTCGGCGGCAATCCTAAAAAATTCAAATATAAATTTTTGTTTCCCGATATGCAGCCGGCAGACAACGTAATAGGGGAGCTTATTAAAAAAACCGAGTCCGCCGGTAATATCAAGGTTTATTATTCTTCCGAAGTTTCGGATTTTAAAGAAAACGGAAAAAAATTCGACGCAGTTATAAAGTCTGCCTCCGGAAGCGAAACCAAAACATTTGATTCCGTTATCGTAGCTACCGGTTTTGAGCATTTCGACCCTGCAAGAGACGCAAAATATTCTTATCAACTGTTCGACGATGTCATAGATATAAAAGACCTCGAAAGAATGATGGGAGAGAATAATTTCGTAAGGCCGTCAAACGGCAAACCTCCCAAAAAAGTAGCGTTTATTCTCTGCGTAGGTTCGAGGGACAGGCATGTCGGTAACCAATATTGTTCCAGGGTCTGCTGTACGGTTTCCGTAAAACAGGCTATTGAAATGAGAGAACATTTTCCCGACTGTGAAGCATACATATTTTACATGGATATAAGAACGTACGGTTTTTTTGAGGATTTGTACTGGAAAGCAATGGAAGAACATGACGTGCAGATAGTTAAAGGCAGAATTGCGGAAATCACATCCGGGCCGGACAATACGGTAGTATGCAAAGGAGAAGACACGCTTTTAAGGGGACCGTTCGAAATTCCGTTCGATATGGTAGTTCTTGCTTCAGGTATGGAAGGCGGACCGCAGTCTCCCGAAATATCGAACAAACTTGGCATCGAACTTGACGAACACGGATTTTTAAAGCCTGAAAACGTTACGCTTTCACCTTTTAAATCTAATAAACCCGGAGTTTTTCTGGCGGGAGCGTGTACCGGGCCTAAGGCTATTTCCGATTCTATTACGGAAGGCGCCGCCGCCGCTATGAATGCTTATACTTATGCTGTAAAAAACAGGTAAAATGCCTTATATACTAAAAAATAACAAAATAGATAAAAGGTATGAAGAAAAATTTTTCGAGATAGTAAAGGAAAATTTACCGGATGAAAAAATAGAGCTTTTTAACGGTCTTTTAAGATTTAAAACAGAAATTATAAAGGAGTTTTTATCCGATGCGGTAAATGCATCGAAAACCGAAGGTAAATTAGAATTAGAATTAGAAAAAGAAAGATTGGATAAAATATTATCCATGATTTTTTCGATTAGAAGACATAAGAAAAAAATTTTAAACGGCGTAAGCGGGGAAACTTTAAAAAATTCCTTCGCAATTTTAGCAGATAATAAAAAATCCGCCGAAATAAGAATGGGTCGTTTTTTAGAATTGTTTTCATATGAAGACGTTATAGTTAAAAGAGACATAGCTTTAGAAATTTTACATTTTTACGAACCTGATAAGAATGTTTTTTGGACTTCCTGGGTTTACAGGCAGGATAACGGAACAGGATGCCTGCCTTATATGGCAGATTTTTTAAAAAGGACGTGGGACGGCAATCCTTATATTATGCCTTTCAGCATTAGGGAAATGAAAGACGAAATCGATTATCTTTACGAGCTGTCGGGTAAAAACGGACTTAATTTGGAACGTCCTTACGGTGCGGATATTTTGCTAAGTTATATGTATTCCGATTATGTTTTTAAAATGGTGTACGCAGAATCCAAGTCTCTATCGGTCGGCGTTCCGGATGGATTTACTTTGATGAAAAAACTTCTCGGTATCGAAAAATTAGAACAGGCAATAAAATAGGAGGAAAGAATATGGCTCTGGAAATGCATGATACAAGAAATTCCGGCGGCGGAAGGCCCGTTGCGGAAAAAGGCGAGCATATAATCGCACGACATCTTATAGAAGACGACAATATTAAAGAAGAAAAAAATTTAGTTATAGACGGCGTAGATGTTTCAGGCAGGTGGAATACCTTCATTATTTCTCGCGTGAATTCCGATTTCGACAGAAGTTTTTTTGAAGAAATTAAAAAAACGGTCGTAGGTTCCAGAATTAACAGATGCTGGCAGTGTGGCATGTGTACCGCAAGCTGCACCGTTACGCCTTTATATAGAAGATTTAATCCAAGGGCGTTCATTTATATGATGCAGTTAGGCAACTTAAAAGAGCTGAAAAAATATATAGACGTCGCTTGGAGATGTGTGGGATGCTACAAATGTTCCCAGAGATGTCCCAAACAGGTAAATCCTGCAGAAATGATGGAAGCCCTTGCGCTTGTCATGAAAAAATATTTTCCCGAAGAGGTTAAAACCAAATTAAAACTTGACGAGGATGTAAAAAAAATATACGAAGATATGATAATAGGACACGGAAGATTGGATCTCGCAAAACTTCATACGTCCGCAATGCAAAAATCAGGCAGAACTAAAGAACTGCTTGATAAGATAGAAAGAGGAGCTATTTTTGAAATGATAAAAGACGGCAGGGCTTTTTCGATATTAAGGCTGGGAAAGCCTCATAACTGGAGCAGTTCCAAAAAAGCTATGGAAAATTATTTACATAAATTAAATACTATTGAAAACGGCGAAGCGGGGGTTTAGATAAATGGATAAATTAAAGGAAAATCAGGCGGCATATTATCCTGGTTGCGCATTATTGACTATAGACAGAGCCTACAATAACAGTTCAAAATTAGTTTCAAAAAAAATGGGCATAGAGCTTGTCGAAATTCCGGATTATAACTGCTGCGGAATCGGCGAGATGAAATCCAAGGGTGCGGCTTCTATGTATATGCCCCTTAGAAATATGATGCTTGCTAAAAACAGGCTCGGCTCTAAAAACTTAGTTATGGCTTGTTCGGTATGCTATCACGAATTTAGCAGGTCGATTGCCAGAGTAAAGGAAAACCAAAACGAACTTTCCGCCGTTAACGAAATATTTAAAGAAGCGGGCGAATTTAACGAGGAATATATTCCGGACGGCGAAGCAAGGCACATCCTCGAATTTTTATACAACGAAAAAGGCGTAGAAGAAGTAAAAAAGAACGTCGTTAAACCTCTTAAAGGACTCAAAGTTGCTCCTTATTACGGGTGCCTTTATTCCAGACCTTCTATGTACACGTTTACCGATAAAAAACCTA
>DAHVNW010000058.1 GCA_027319095.1 bacterium
AGCGTCCGACATATCAGGGACTTTTCCTATGTCATGGGCTAAACAGGCAATCATTACGGGAGCGATAAACGCTTGATACTCGGAGCGTTCTTTTATTTTTTCCATAAGAGTATTAAATGCTTCGTTGCAGACGTGAATTGTATGGTCGGTAAGCGTAATTTGTTTAAATATATCAAACTGCGAAACGTTTTTTATCATCGTAAGATTACTCTTATAGGCATTATTTGAGACATCTTTAGACGATGACGCTACCGACGGACAGTTGCCTTTCTTATCTAAAAACATTATAAGCCTGACAACTACGTTATTTTGTTCGTCGGATTTTAAATAAGGCTCTATTTTATTATATAAAGCGATTAAGTTTTTATTTTCAATAGTTTTATTAGTATCATCGTTTCCTTTTATATCTTTAAGTCCTGCTCTTACGGCTTCTTCTATAACTTCTTTAGACGCTATTTTAAAACGGGTTTTACTTTCTTTAGTAACGGCGAATCCAAGTTCGGATTTAATTTCATTAATAATCTCTTGTTTTAAATTTAGAGATATTTCGTCTTGGGATTTCCATAAGAAAGAAAGTTTTTCTAACGATATATCCATTTTTTGTTTAGCGGTAACGGTTTTAAGAATATGATATAAAGCAAGCGTTAAACCTATAGACATACCTAAAAATAAAAGTAGCGCAGGTTGAGTGAATATATTTAAAGAATATAAATAAATAATTATATGATGTAATAACGGTAGCGTTTTAGGCATTTATTTGGCTCCTTTTATCGGCTTGCTTTCCATTCCACATCCAATCGTCATCCGCTTCTTTAGAAATATCGGGAGCAGGGGATTTAATACTGCCTGATACATTGTCTGATAAATCAAGCTTGCCTGATTTCTGACTTATTGAACTTATTGCCTGATTAGTTTCTTCTTCTCGTTTATTCGTTATATTAACGTAAGACGGCTTTGTAAATAAGGTCATACCTTTATATCTGCCGTCCGGTCCCAAAAAAAGCATCTCTCTTTTTTTAAGGTTGCCGATAATATCTATTGAAACAAGCGGTAATTCCTCCTGTTTTAAATTAAAAGAACCGCCTAAGCCGATAACGTGGGAATATCCTTTAATAAGCCCTGACGATTGAGAAACGAACTTTTGAGTGTCTGGATCGTTAACTCTTAAATATATTTTTGTATTAGTATTATCTATAATTTTCTTGGTTTTATCGATACCGAGTTCGGCGGTAATATCCGATACAGACTGCGTAAAAGCGGCAAGCCAAACGCCTGCGCCGCCCGCTTTATTAAATAAATTCTCAATGCCGTCGTAAAATACGTTTGACGCTTCGTCGATATAAAGGCAAAGCGGGGGATTAATTTTTAAGCCTTCTTCAAAAACTCTGCCGACGAATGACTGAATAGACGATAAAACGTTTCTTGCCATAAGATAACTAACCTTTCTGGTCGATAATGCGTGAGTGTGAACGACTAAAATGATACGTTTGCCCGCTTCGAGACGGTCTATAACGGGATTTTCACGGGACAAACCCATAACCGTCCCCATATTGCCGGACGTGAGCTGAGTAAGCATTGTCCTAAGTGTTGTAGATACCTTAGAAAAATAATCGGTAGGAGACGCTATTATCTGGTCTAATAAATGAAGCATAGTCCTTTGATTAGCGGCGTATTTCTGTTCTACGACGGATTTTTCTAAGGTATTTCTTAAATCTTTCATATCGGCCTGCGAAACATAATAAAGAATATCGGAAAAATTAAGCTGTTCTTTATTGCGGTTAGCCTGTTTTATCATATATAAAGACGATGCTATAGCTAAAGATGTTTCATAGGCTACGTTAATAAAAAACTGGTCTTTAGCTTCAATACCCGATACCGTATGATGAACCATTTCGTCAGGGATTAAGAAATGCGACAAGGGATTAAATTTTATAGAGTAATCAGGTATAACCGATAAATACATAATCTCGTCTTCTCTGTTTTCTTCAAAAGCGACTTGAACTATTTTAGAAAATATTTCATAATCGCTTTTGGGGTCTATAAAAATAATAGAATTGCCTTTGCGTAAGTCTTGTTCTATCATGGACTCCATAAGACGCGTTTTCCCGAACCTCGTTGTCCCCATGCCGAAAATATGCCCTGAGCGTTCCGAATCCATTAAAAAAATCTCTTTTATGTCTTCTGGATCGCCCTTAACAAGGTCATAACCCATACCGATAATTGTTCTGTCTTTATAGATTTTCATTTAGTAAAATGTCCCATATGATTTGTTTTTCGACTGACGTAAATATTGCGTCCGTTTCTCCGAAAACCGATAATATTTCCTTTGCCGCCGCAGGGACAGGGACAATGATAGAGTAAAGACGTCTCGTTTTGTCGGTAGCGCCTGCAATTTTATCCGCTATGCCCAAAATATAAGCTTCTTTAGAGACTGACATTTTATTAAAATAGCCCTTTGTAATAGGATTTGCGGGGGGCAGTTCATGATGGTCCAATATTAAATTAGTAATAAAATTAACGGATTGATTAATTACTTCGGCGGTTTCATCGTTGTATAAATCTTGCAAGGCGTTTAAATAAACATCTTTGGCGACTTCCGCAGATATTTGGGGATGTTTCTTAATCTCCCTAAACTCGTTTTCGGATAAATATCCCTGCTTTAAAAGAATATTTTCCGGTACGGCCAATAATCCATAATTAGCTAAATAGCAGGCAAGATATAACTCGTCGGTTACTTCGTAACCTAAGGCGTTAAAAAGCTTTATAGCTATATCGCCGGTCTTTATAAGTTTGTCGTAGATAATTCTATTGACATATTTTAAAGCGGTTAAAACGGCGTTTAAATCGCTTAAAACGATAGACGTATTTTGATTATCGGTTTCGTCGTCCGTTTCGTCTTCGGGATTTTTATTAAATCCTTCTTCTGAAGTCTCGTTATTTTGTTCGCCGTCCGTTTCCGTATTGTCTGCATCGGAAGTATCATTTAAATTTTCTTCTTCTGAAGTCTCGTTTAGCGACAGGTCGGGATTTTCGGTTTGCTTATCGGGTTCGGCAAAATCCTCGCCTGTTTGTCTGCTGTCATTTGTAATATTGTCTTGCGGATTAACTTTCTGTATTTCGTTTTCGGGCATAGTATCCTCCTTTTAACATTTGCCTTCTAATTTTTTTTTAGCGCGGTAAGCGTTATATTTCTTGCGGTAATATTTAAAATAAAGAGTAAATAAAGGCGTAGTCGCCGACAATAAAAGTATAATAAGATTAGAAACAGCTATATCCAAAAAGTCGGGGCGTATTTTTTGATAATAAAAAAGGTCATAATAATTTCTTAATTTGGGTAAATGCGGATTAGTTGCTTTGCCTATAGCAAAAAACATGCTTATTACCGCATGCGAAACGCTTTTCGTTAAAGAAAGGGAGTAGAGCATATAATAGACAAAAAATATAAAGAAACCGAGCATTGCCATTACCATACTTCTACCCATTAAAAGTGCGTTTATAGCCATTTTTGTTATCTGTCCGCTGTAAAGATTAGCTAAGAAAACGCACAAACCGACATAAGATAAAGCAGGTAAAAGAGCAACGAGTAAAAGTAAAACCTGTGTATCGACGCCTGTAGTTCCGCCATAGAAAAAATTTAGATATGATGGGATAATCCAACCGAATACAGGAAATATTAAAAACATAAAAACGGATTCTTTCATTCCGCTGCGAGAACCTACCGAATAGTAGTCTAATCTTTGTTGTATCGAGAAAAAATCAGAGTCTATATGGTTACTTCCTGATTCTATTACTTTAAACTGCTGAATTTCGGATATTGCGTCCAACAAACCCTTAGGTTTCTTATAGGCTCCGCCGCCGGTTACAACCGTACCGCTACGACCCGTAGGTTCGTTTTTAGGCGCGTTAGATAGTCCTTGAGCCATAATGCCCTCCGTGAAATCCGTGTAAATAAAATACAAAAAAAATAAGACCTATACCTAAAAGCTGAAAAAACATATTCCAAAACAGGTTATTGTATTTAATATGAGCTAAAGCGTATCTTTTAAATCTGCCTTTTGTTTTTACAAATATTCCGCCTTCTGTAATGGCATCTAACACCATATGCAGCGGTCCTGCAAAAATACCTTGTAATAATATCCAATAAGGTTGCTCGCCGTTTAAATGCAGGGCAGGCAATTTATCTAAAGAGCCGAATAGTAAAAATAAAATAACCGCGGGGATTAAACCCCAAAATACCGAGCGGGTTATAGTGTGGGTTAAAGGCGTTCTTACTGGATAACCCTGAGCGTTTGTTTTATGTCCCAATGTATCTATAATCTGGTTGGCTATTAATGATAATAAAGAGGCAGATATTAAAGAAGCAATAGGATTAGTAAATATAGAACCTAATGCCGTTAAAATGCCTATAGTAAAGATGTTATGAGTTTTTAGTTTCAAAAGGGGCAACCTCCCTTGTCGTCGTCGCTTTTATCTTTTAATCCTTGAATCGCTCTTAAAGCATCCTGATAACTCGGATCTCTATCTCTATAACTTTGAAAAGAATCTTTATCGTCTATGTGATGAGCCGACCTGCGTCTTTTTTCTTCTTCGCAAATACGATAATTTCTTGTCTTGCGCCTATGGTCTTCCTCAAGCATTTTTGCCGCTAAAGTTACGCCTATAATAATTAAAACAATGATTAGCCCGGCTAATAATTTAATAAATAAAAACAAGAGTTCTCCCTCCCGCGTAAAATGGTTTCACAGTATATATACGCCTTTTTTTGAGATACTGAAATTTAAGGCAAAAAAAATGCCCCCTGTCCCAAATCGGACAAGAGGCAAAAGCTTTATTCCCCCTCCGCACACATTTATTATGCAAGGGGGTATTAGTTATTTATTATTTATTAAAAAAACAAAAATAAAATTTATAATCTCTCATATTTGCCCGACAAACGTTACCTATTGAATCTATACTGCGATTACCTGTTGCTCCGTTGATTCTCTCGTTCGTTTTCATGATTCTCTCCTTTGCGGCAAAGCCGCATTATTTAAATTATTTAATTTTAAAAAATCCCCGCAAGATACGGTAAAAACCGTATATGCGGGGATTAAAAATCTGCTACTGATTGATTATACTGATTAAATTTAATAAGCATAATACATAACATAATCATCGCCGTTTTTTTCAGCAAATTCTATGTCTTCTTTTAAGCTTTTTATTACGTAGTCGTCTAAATTTAGGTTTGCAAATTCAGGTTCCATTCCGCCTTCGTCTTCAAACTCTCTTTCTATGTTGTCAATTATCGGAATTTTGTTAATAGCCTGCTTTAATACTATAACAGGCACTTCAAAAAGCCCACATCCCGATTCATCAAGTTTAGATTCGATATCGTTATGCGAATTTGAGATAATGAAATCCATAAGTTTAGTTTCGTGAGACATATTAAAACTGTCTCCTGCTGTTTCAATTTTAATAACCCTGTGCGCTCTTACTGACATTTTAGCCTCCTTTTAATTTTAAAATATTAAATTAAGTTGTTATACGGCCTTTTCAAAGAACTGGCACTCGCATTTGCAATTTGCAACATCGTCGGCGTAATAATTAAATACGCCTCCCGGTTCTAAATCGTTAATGGTTTCGTCGTTGCATTTAGCGAGTTCGTCACCTTCCTCAAAAAACAGGCATTTCTTACATTTCTCAGTTTCTATTAATAACATTTTGAGGCTCCTTATAATAAAATTAAATTAAATTTAAGCTATATACGCATAAAGCCCGGTATTTATCTCAAAGAAATCAACCAAGTCTTCAGCATATACTTCTTTTTCCTCTTTTATAATCCGGCCTCTGTTATTAAAATTAAAATATTGAACCGTATAAACATCGGTCGGTTCCAATATCGTTTTAACATACCTGATATGCTTCGGATTTGCCGGCAATTTAAACGATAATGATTTTTCTTTATCATTATCGACATAGCCTACTTCCTTTGCTCCGGTAACCAATAAAAACTCGTGTCCGCCGTATTGATTAAAAATATCTACGGCGAACAGCGGCAACTGAACGACTGCCATAATAAACCTCCTATTTAGTTTTTGGTTTTTAGTAATTCATTAATGTATTCCCTTACTTCATCCGCCATATACTCGGGAACATAAACACATTCAAGGTCTTCTGTTTTATTCTGGTAAACCCTTATCGCCTCAGATCG
>DAHVNW010000059.1 GCA_027319095.1 bacterium
ATCGTCAACATATATTTTTAAAGGAACCATGCTTGTATTTGCGCCGGAGCCTTTTAAAACGTAATCTTTAAAACGTACCGATTCTATTTTTTTTCCGTTTTTAACCGAAGTTACGGAACGGATAAGGTATTTTTTTGAAACGCAAATATAATAGCCTTGTTTTCCGCCGTATGCAAAAAAGAAACCTTTTTCTGTATTGTAGAAAACTTGCGATTTTTTTATTTTATTAATTTTATCCATAAAAAGCAAAATTTTAAAAACTTTTAACAGTCTTTCGTAATTTTGGGTTTTATCGTTAATTTTAACCTTATATTTTTTATCTAAATTTATCGATTTAATTTTGCCGTCTTTGGGATTTAAAAAAACGGCTTCCGTCCCGTTTTTCGTTTTAATTATTTTTGCGTAAAAAAGAACATCGCCGTACATATCTAAAATCATAAAACTTATATACTTTCCTGCTATGTATTTATAAATACCGGCCTGCGAGGCGGAAAAAACTCCGTCAAATACCGTGAAACGCAGTCTTCCCGATAATCCGCCGAACGTCCCGTAATTTTTAGCAAGCCCCTCCAGAACTTCTTTTCTGCTTTTATATGCAGCGGGTTTTTTAAACGGCTGAACCGCCGTCTTTACGTTAACTGCGCAGCCGCTAAAAAAGAAAGATATAAATAAGAGCGGAATAAGCAGAACGATAATCGGCGTTTTACGGCGTAAATTACTTCCGCCTTTGACTGCGTACACGTCTTTGGCTGATGACGGTTTTTTTTTAACTGCCAAAAAATTACCGTTCATAAAATTGCTTTTTCAACTATTTTTTCTATTCCGTCGAATTTTGAAACGTCCTGCGTTCCGCCCTGAGAAAAATCCTTTTTGCCCCCGCCTTTTCCTCCGATTTCCGAATTAATGCGCTTTATAACGGCGGATGCGTCTATGGAACCTTTTGCCGATACGACATAAATTAACTTTTCGTCTTTAATATTAGATATAAAAACTACTACGGAATCGCCTTCGGGAAAATCGCGCCTTGAACTTAGGGCGTTTACAAGCTCTTTTAATTCTTCGCCCGAAACGTTGCCGAATTTTGAAATTAAATATTTAAATCCGCCTGCGCCCGCCATGCCCGTTTTAAAAGATTTTATAAGACGCTCGGATTCAAAAGAGTTAAGTTTCGACCTGAGTTCCTCGTTGGTTTTTTCGAGCAGTTCATAGTCGTAATACAGTTTTATTATTCTATTGTAAACTTCGGATTTGGAACTATTCAGCAGTTTAGCAATATTAAATATATTGTCTTCTTCCACGTACAAGTAATCTAAATAATTAAAACCGGTAACGGCTTCTATGCGCCTTATGCCGGAAGCCACAGAAGATTCTCCGGTAATCTTAAAAAATCCTATTTCTCCGGTTCTCGAAACATGAGTGCCTCCGCAGAATTCTTTCGACGCAGTTCCCATGGACACCACCCTTACCGTATCTTCGTATTTTTCGTCGAAAAAGTGAAGAGCGCCGGAGTTTAAAGCGGTTTGAACGTCGAGTTCATGCGTTTTTACTTCAAGGTCGGCAAAAATATAGCCGTTAACTAAAACTTCCGCTTTTCTGATTTCTTCGTCGGTCAAAGGCTTGCCGTACGAAAAATCGAATCTTAGCCTTTCCGAATCTACGAACGAACCCTGCTGGGTTACGCGGCTGCCGAGTATCTCTCTTAGCGCGGACTGAAGAAGGTGAACGGCGCTGTGATTTGCCGCAGTTTTTTTTCTTAATTCCTCATCGACCGAAAAACTCGCCTTGACCGGAAAAATCGGCGAGGCAAGCAATTCTTCGGCGGCGGCGACGCCCAGATTCTGTTCCGCATCCTTCATGCTTTCGGTAAATATTCTTGCATAATGAAGGATGACTCCGTTTTTGGTTTTAAAGGTATCGGAAACCGAGGCGGATAACGAATATTTTCCGTAATTAAACTTTATGATTCCTCTGTCGCCTGATTGACCGCCTCCTTCGGGATAAAAAGGAGTAATATCGGAGGATATATAATACAAACCGCCGTCTTCTATACTCTCGGCAGGCTTGCCGTCTTCGTCGAATATGCCGTTAATATCTGCGGAAACAGCGTTTTCTATATTGCCGTATCCTTTAAAAATCGATTTTGGTACGCCGGAGACGGTTTCGGGGACTCCGTTTTTTTCTTTTTTCTGTTTTGAACCTTTTTTCTGAAGTTCCATTAATTCGTCGTAAGTTTTTAAATCTAACGAAAAACCATTTTCTTCAGCCATATCTATTGCTATATCTACGGGGAAACCTTTTTCGTCGTATAATTTAAATACGAAATCACCTGGAACGATTTTCTGCTTTTTATCTTTAAGTTCTATAATTTTTTCTTCCAAAAGTTTAATTCCCTGCCCTACGGTATCGTTAAACCTTTCGTACTCTTCGGAGATTATTTTCTCGAAAACAGAAAGACCGTCGGCGGCTTCGGGATAAAATCCGCCCATAATTATTACGACGATATTGCCGAGATATTTCAGATTATCGAGGCTTATGCCCAGCTTTAAAGCATATCTGATAAGTCTTCTTAAAATTCTCCTGAATACGTAGCCTCTGCCTTCGTTGGACGGAAACACGGATTCGGCAGATAAAAACACGGACGTCCGTATATGGTCGCTGATAACCCTTGCGGCTGTATCGTATGCTTCGTCTCCGCTGTTGTACCGCTTTCCGGTAACGGCGTCTATCTCTTTTATATAAGGAGTAAAAACATCGGTATCGTAGTTTGATTTTACGTTCTGCAAAATACGCAATATGCGCTCAAGCCCCATTCCCGTATCGATAGAGGGACGCGGCAATTTTGAAAGGTTTCCTTTTTTGTCTTTGTTAAATTCCATAAAAACGAGATTCCATATCTCTAAATATCTGCCGCAGTCGCAATTAATATCGCAGTCCGCATGTCCCGCTTCGGAATAGCCGGTATCGTAAAATATTTCGCTTGAATAGCCGCACGGGCCTGTCTCTCCCATCTGCCAGAAATTCGTTTCGTCGCCGAGCCTGTATATTTTGTTTTCGTCGAAACCTACAATATTTTTCCAGATATTATAACCGTCTTCGTCTTTATCGTTTACGGTAACGTATATTTTGTCGAGATCGAGTTCTATGGCGTCTTTTATAAATTCGTAGGCAAATAAAACCGCATCTTTTTTAAAATAGTCTCCGAAAGAAAAATTTCCGAGCATTTCAAAAAAAGTGTGGTGGCGGGAAGTTTTGCCGACGTTTTCGAGGTCGTTATGCTTGCCTCCGGCGCGCATGCACTTTTGAACGGTTACTGCGCGCGGCACTGGCGCTTGGGCGGCGCCGGTAAAATAGTCCTTAAACTGGACCATTCCGGCATTCGTAAACATTATGGAGTCGTCGCCCGCAGGAATTAAAGAGGAACTCGGAATAGGCGTATGTCCTTTTCCCGTAAAAAATTTAACGAATATTCCCCTAAGTTCGTTTGATTTTATCATATTCCGTCAGTTCATCCATTTTGTGGCAGTGACCGAATTGAATTCCGACACCGCTTTCCATTTTTAGGTAGGGACAGAATTGAATTATGTCCCTACTGTTTAATAAAGTCTTCTATTATTTTAGAGGAAAATCCTCTGCTCTGCAAAAAATCGTAAAGTTTCTTTTTGAATATCAGTTCGTTTTCCCTGTGCTTTATCAGGGTAACTTTCTTTTTATCCACCGCTTTAAGCATTACGGAACGTTCTTCGTCTTCCGTGTAAAAAGTTTCGATAAGCTTGTCTATAATATTTTTGTTTATTCCTTTTTTATAAAGTTCATAGCTTAATTTTATTCTGCCGATAAGCCTTTTTTTTCCGCTTTCTATAAGTCTTTCCGCAAATTCCTCGTCGTTTAAGTATCCGTATTCTTTTAGTTTCTTTAATGCTTTGCCGGTATCTTCCGTGGAAAAGCCTTTTTTGATTAATTTTTCGGCAAGCCGTTTTTCGGAATAAGACCTCGAGGATACGAGCTTCAAAGAGTAATCCTGCGCCGATGAGGGTGTTTTAGACTTTCTTTTAGAGATATTTTCCTGCGATATTTTCAAAGAGAATGCTCCGATAATATATTATATAGCGCTATACTTCAAGATTGTGCGCATAAACATACCTGCAGCTATGTGTTCCAGTAAGAACCAGAACCGCCTGAAGCCGCCGCAGCAGTTCCCGTTCCGGACGGTCTTGTTCCGGCAGCGCCTGAAGTTTTGCCGCTCTCAGCGGAGTCTGCTTTAACCCCTACGCTTATATCGTCGTCGGAAGCGTTTACTCCAGATATTAACAGGGCAAGGTCGTTCGGCGAGGTGGACTCCGCAAGAGCATCTTCGTATGTTATCAAGCCCTGTTTATAAAAACTGTAAAGAGACTGATCGAACGTCTGCATCTCGTACTGTATGTTTCCGCTTTTTATGAAGTCCCTTATACTCGCAGTTTTATCTTCGTTTGCTATACATTCTTTTATCGTTTCCGTTCCTATCATTATCTCTACCGACGGAAGGCGCCCTTTTTTGTCCGCCCTTGCTATAAGCCTCTGGGATATTACTGCGGAAATAACGGAAGCAAGCTGTATTCTTATCTGTTTTTGCTGATAGGGCGGAAAAACCGCTATAATTCTGTTTATGGTTTCCTGCGCATCGAGGGTATGAAGGGTGCTCATTACGAGATGTCCCGTTTCGGCGGCCGTTATAGCAGTCTCTATCGTTTCTAAATCTCTCATTTCGCCGACTAAAATAACGTCAGGGTCCTGCCTTAAGGCTTCCCTTAATCCATGCGAAAAAGAATAAACATCCATGCCGAGTTCCCGCTGGTTGACTAATGCTTTTATATCTTTATGGAGATATTCGATAGGGTCCTCGATGGTTATCATGTTTACAGGTTTATTTCTGTTTATAAAATCTATCATGGAAGCGAGTGTCGTGGACTTTCCGCTGCCGGTTATACCGGTAACGAGTATAAGACCTCTTTCCTTAAGCGCTATAGACTTTATAATTTTAGGCAGATTAAGCGATTCAAAAACCGGAATATCAAAAGGAATATAGCGCATTGCCATGCTTAAAGAATTACGCTGGGAATAAATATTAACCCTGAATCTTCCAACGTTGTGGAGGCTGTATGCAAGATCGACATCCCTGTTTTCCTGAAAAATCTTAAGCTGATGTTTATCCATCATGCTTACCGCTATTTTTTCTATAACTTCTTTGGACATAACGCCGAAATTTTCCTGTTTGTAAATATCCCCGTCTATTCTAAAAATAGGATAAGAATTTACTTTAAGGTGGATGTCCGACGCTTTTTTGCCGACCGCCGTCATTAAAATTGTTTCTAAGAGAGAAGGCTGACCTCCCTGTTTGAGCTGTTGACCGTCCTGTACGGCATTAGACCGTAAAACCGTTTCGTCCATTTTTTTATTTAAGATTAAATTTTTCTAAAATTTTAGAATGTATTTCGTTGCGTAGGGCGGGGTTGTTTTTGAGCGTTTCTTTTGCAGCTTCCCTTCCCTGTCCGAGCCTTTCTTTGCCGTAGCTGAACCATGTTCCCGATTTTTCTATTATGCCGCTTTCCGAACCTATATCGACTATGTCCCCTTCTAAAGATATTCCGCTGTCGTAAACTATGTCGAACTCCGCTTCTTTAAACGGAGGAGCTACTTTATTTTTTACTATCCTGGCTTTAGTTCTGGAACCTACTACTTCGTCGCCTTTTTTTATAGAACCTATTCTTCTTATATCTATACGGACGGATGCATAAAACTTAAGAGCGTTGCCGCCGGTAGTGGTTTCGGGAGAACCGAACATAACGCCTATCTTCATCCTTATCTGGTTAATGAATATAACCGACGTATTCGACCTTGCTATAGCGGACGTAAGTTTTCTTAAAGCCTGCGACATAAGCCTTGCCTGTAGCCCCATATGGGAGTCCCCCATTTCGCCTTCTATTTCGGCTTTAGGCACCAATGCGGCGACGGAGTCTATTACCAAAACGTCGATGGAACCGGATCTTACCAAAGAATCGGCAATTTCCAAAGCCTCTTCTCCCGTTCCGGGCTGAGAAACCACAAGCTGATCGACGTTGACGCCTATTTTCTTTGCATACTGCAAATC
>DAHVNW010000005.1 GCA_027319095.1 bacterium
ATTCGCTAAGTCGTTGCTTGCAACCGAAACAAGCACGGATAGACGCCTGCCGAGACGATGCTGATAGGCGAAGGAAACGCCGGGCTGTCCGTTGAACTCCGCCATCGATAGCGCAACGGTATTTTGATGTTTTCCTGCGGCGACTTCCGCGTCTGCTCCCGCCATAGACGCAGCTACCGCTCCTACTTTATTTGCTTTGGTATCCGCATAAGATTCTGCGCCGTTAAGTCCCCGGTTAAGCTGTCCGAGGTTTACCGCGTCGTTAGGTTCCGTCCCCGGAGCTACGTTGGTAATCTGCCGGGTCATTCCCGCGGCGGCATTGCCGACCGATACCGAATCGGGACGGTTAGCGGCGGAACCCTGGCCTAACGCCACCGAATCGTTGCCGTTGGCCGTGGTATTAGCGCCTAATGCCACGGAATTGTTTCCGTTGGCTACCGCGTTATTGCCTACGGCAGTGGTAGGGTCGGCGTTAGCCTGCGCGCCTGCGCCTATTGCAACGGAACCGGCATAACTGGCGGAAGCTCCGTCGCCTATGGCCGTAGTGTTCGTGCCGTCGGCTTGGGCGTTGTTGCCGATAGCTTGCGCATTTGTTCCTTTAGCGGATGCACCGGCGCCGCAATATACGCCGCCGCCTGTTGCCGATTTACAAATCCCTGCCGCCGTAAGACTGGATAATGCGCTATCGATTGCGCTTATTTGCGCTTTTGTGTAATTTTCCGAAGCAGTTACCGCACTTGTTACTTGACCGACACTTGCCGCACTTGCCGCATTGGCGGCGGACTGCGCAGCCGCAGCATTTGCAATGGCCGTATTGGCCGTGGACTGCGCCGCGGTAACGTTCTGGTTGGTCGTATAAAGCTGGCTGCCGTTAACCGCGTCGGTGCTGGTAGATGAAAGGCTGCCTGCCTTTACGTTGGTAATGGTGCGCGTTGCGCCGGGCGAACCGACGCTTAATACGTTGGATTGTCCGCCGCCGTTGCTTCCTTCGCCTATAGCAACGGAATTGTTTCCCGTAGATTGCGCGCCTGCTCCTATAGCTACGGAATTGCCGCCGGAAGCTATTGTAGAACTTGCGGAAGAACTGCCGATTGCGATGTTGCCGTTAGTGCCGGCAGTTGAACCGTTGGCATTTCCCGCGGAACTGCATTTTCCCTGGAAGGCGCGGCGGCGGCGTATAAAGCAAGACGGGCTGAAAGGCGGAAAGGGCGGGAACCAAGCCGGCAGAACGGGAACGAAGTTGGCAGAACGGGAACTAAGCCGGCAATAGCCGGCGCTTGGTTGGCAGGCCGGCAATATATTAAAGCGGCAGGGGGGGGGGTCTTTTATTGGCTTTATAAAAAAGTTCTTGATTTATCAAACCTGTTTGTATTAAAATAAAAATACCTCATAATTACTGCTTTGATTTTTTAAATTGAAAAAATAAATTTGACGGGATTTTTTGTTTTAAAAATTAGGTTTAATAATATAAATAATCAAAGTGAAGAAAGCTATTACTTATTTTTCGGGATGCTTAGATTCTAAAAACGCGAAAAATTTAGAATGCATATTTAAAGAACTTGGTTTGGAAATTAAACCCGTTTCGGAATGGAATTGCTGCGGCGCCCCTCCTTCTTATTATAAGCCGGATTTTTTCAACAAAGCGGTTATGCCGCTTAAGAATCTCGGTATATGCCAGCAAAAAGGCGATAATTTTTTGTATTCGGGATGCCAAGTCTGCGTAAAGCAAATAAACGACGCCGTTAAGATAATTAATTCCGAACCTATGTTTCAAAAGCAGGCGGATTACAGCCTTAAGCCTTTTAATGCGGGTTTGAAGGAAACAAAATCAGGCTCTACCGGCGCAATACATCTTTTGGACGCGATTACGGATTTAGAAATAGAAAGCCGCATTGCCGGTAAAGCCGTTAGGAATTTAAAAGGAACGTCGATACTTCTTTATACCGGATGTTATCCGGACGCCGAAAAGATAGACATATTTAAAAAAACCTTAAGTAATTTCGGCGCGGAAGTAGCCTTATTCAAGGAATGCTGCGGGGGCGAAAAGCTGCAAAATACTACTCCGGTTCATTCAAAAAGGATAGAAAATGTTGCATGCGCCGATAAATTTTTCAAAACAATCAATAAAGAAGCCGACGATACCAATTCCGATTATATTCTTACATTATGTTCGATGTGCGAGAAAAACATAAAAGACGGAATAGAGCTATCCGACCTCGAAATTTTTGCTCCGGTTGTAGGCTTGACGGAGTTCATAGGGTTTCTGTTAGGAATTAAAGGAAACGGGGATTTGATAGCCGCCGAAAATAACGACGATAACGCCGGTTCGATTACGAAACATGCATATAAAACTTTTGCACCCTCCTGACGTATAAATCCAAAATTAATTAGCATTAATTTAACTATTTTATTTACAGGCACATTATACAGCAATAAAAATTATTTAAGTATCTATACTAAATTAACACGGAGGTAAAAAATGGATTTAGAAGAGCTAAAAAACGAGAAATTTTTGCGGGTTAAAGATAACAGGCTTATGAAAATAAAACCGGACCATCGCCCGCAGGAGTCATCGAAGGATTACGATACCGTCCGCTATTCTACCTGTACGAATATGTGCGAGAGCGGCTGCGGTCTTAAAATATTTTTAAAGGACGGCAAAATCGTCGACGTTATGGGCGATCCCGAACATCCGCAGAACAGAGGCGGTCTTTGTTCTAAAGGCGTAGGACAGATTCAATGGTGGTATGACCCCCTGAGGGTACATTATCCCATGATGAGAAAGTCTTTGACTGACGACTTTAAAAGGGTTTCCTGGGACGACGCTCTCGATTTTGCCGCGGAAAGGCTTATTAAACTGCACGACGAATACGGACCCGAAGCCCTTTCCGTTTTTAGAACGGGAAGGTCTTCATTCGGAAATAAAGAGGGGGGGGCTAGGTTTGGAAGGATTTTCGGCACCCCAAACGTTTACGGACAAGGTCCTATATGCTGCGAAAGTCCCGGCGTTTCAATGAATTACGTTTTTGGCGCAAAAGGTCTGGGGAGGCTTATGAATCCGTCGCAGGACTGGAAAAATTCAAAGTGCATACTCGTCGTCGGCACCAATATGGCGGCGCAGGAAACCATCACGATGACCCATCTTCTCGATGCAAGGGACAACGGCGCATTTTTGATTGGCGTCGACCCCCGTTTTAACGCGACGCTTTCGAAATGCGATATAGGAATGAGGATACGTTCCGGTTCCGACGCGATTTTATTCCTTGCCATGGGCAATATTATCATTAAAGAAAAACTTTACAATAAAGAATTTGTCGATAAATGGGTTAACGGATTCGAGGAATATTCCAAAGAATGCGCCCAGTGGACTCCGGAGAGGGCAGAAAAACTTACTTACGTTCCAAAAGAAATGATTATAGAAGCGGCAAGAAGGTTCGGTTCCGCAAGGCCCGCTTCCGTAACCGGCAATCTCGGCACGGCCCAGATATATAATTCAAATAACGTCAACAGGTCCATTGCAGCTCTTTTGGCTCTTACCGGTTCTATAGGAGTTAAAGGCGGCGGCTGGAACTGGCTCCATAACTGCCGTCCCCCGTTAAATTACGGCAACGATTTAAAAGTCCTGCCTAATTTTAAAAGACCCCAGATAACCGATAAATTAATATCATGGGGCGACAGCTCCGTTCCATGTATTATAAACGCTATGATGTACGAAAAACCTTATCCCGTTAAGGGAATCATATGGAACGGCGACCATCTTCCGCAGTTTCCAAATTCTTGGAAAATGGAAGAGGCCATGAAAAGAAATATAATTAATATTCACCTTTCTATTTATCCGAACCACACGTATATGTTCAGCCATGTAGCTTTTCCGATAGCGATTTCCGTTGAAACGGACAGTATTTGCCATCACGGAAACAACAGGCTTATACAGTGGCACAACAAGGTAATACCTTATCAGCATGAACACAGAGCCGATATAGACGTATTCGACGGCCTTGCAAAAAGACTTAAAGGCAAAGCCGGACATTTCGATAAAATAGAATTCAGTCCGTGGGGGTATTACGAAGACGGACAGGATAAGGGAAGAGTAAACGAAATCAAGATGACCGACTTCTTCAACGAACAGGAATCATTTACAAGAGGTATTACTTACGACCTTTTAAATCCGGAAAAAAATCCGAAAGGCGGGCTTATGTGGCCGGTTCTTTCAAAGAAAGAGGCCGTGTTTGAAGATGACGAGGCTGTTTTAAGAGGCAAGTGGATAATGTATAAAGAAGGTGAAAACTATCCCGAAACCGACAAAAGGTTCCCGACGCCTTCCGGAAAAATAGAACTTGCGTCCGCAGCCCTGGAGAAAATAGGCTGGTATAAAGTTCCAACCCAGGTCGAAAGCTCCGAATCTCCTTTGGGAAATTTCGAAAGAGCAAAAAAATATCCGCTCGTTTTAAATACGACGCGTATCGCGCAGTCGTTCCACGAAGGCGGTCATTGGTGGCCATGGAACGACGAACTCGAACCCGACAGGAACATAGAAATTAATCCTGCTACTGCCGCCGTTATGGGAATAGAAGACGGGGACATGGTTATCGTCGAAAACGACAGGGGATGGGTAGAAGGCCCGGCATGGGTTACCGAGATGGTTCCCGAAGACGGAATATGGGCAAATTTCGGATTCGACAGGTATCAGCCGTTTCATCCATACGAGTCTATTAATACCGTAATAGACGATATAATAAAAGACCCTGTTTACGGACAAATTCAGTTTAAGGCTATTCTTTGCAGGGTTTACAGAAAAGAAGACCCTAATCCTGAAGCTACCGCGAAGAAAACGCTGGAATTTTTACAGAAAAGGTTTCCTGAGGTATGGGACCCTCAACATCAGGATAAAAACGTTATCGTGGGGAAATGGAAAGAACACTGGAAAGAATATCACGAGCTGAGTATCGGCTGGAAAAAGTTAGTGAATTTTAAAGAGCCGGTAGAATGTACGCCCGATTCTTGCGATATACGCAAGTATTAAAATTAAATGCATAGGGTATCCGGTTTCAAATCGGATACCCGGCAAAAATATAACAAAACAATAATAAAAATAGGAGCGCAAATATGTCTTCGGAATACGGATTCGATAGATTTCACCTTGGAGAAGAAAGAGCGGCGCGCATTACGCTAAAATCTTCAACTCCAAAATATTCGATGAAAGTAAATATAGACAGATGTATAGGATGTATGTCATGCGAAGTTTCATGTAAAAAAGAGCATAATCTTCCTGTCGGACCCAGAAGGATGAGGGTTATTCAGGTAGGACCTTACTTTATAAAAAAAGGCCAGTTGAAAACGGTTTATCTCCCGATGAACTGCTTTCATTGCGACGACGCTGCATGCGTAAAAGCTTGTCCCACCGGTTCCATGCAAAAAAGGGCGGACGGTATAGTATTTAACGACGTCAATACATGCATAGGCTGCAAATCTTGTATTCATGCCTGTCCTTTCGGTTCTCCGCAATTTAACGAAGCGACCGGCAAAGTAACCAAATGCGATTATTGCAGGCACCGCGTTGACGAGGGACTTCTTCCCGCTTGCGTTACTTTATGCTCTACGGACGCTCTTTGGTTTGGAAATATAAACAGAATATCCACAATCGACAGGGAGAAGACGGCGAGAAAATTAACCGAACATCTATTCGGGTTCGTTACCCCTAATAAGCCTATGGGGACTTCTTCGGCCAACGATACCGATAATCCTGTAAAAGTAGGTTAAATAAGCGGGCTATTTTGCTTTTTGGCAGCGATGGTTAATATTATAAATAAATATATTTAAAGCTTAAAAAACGGAGGTATTGTTTATGGCAGATATGTTAAGCGGAGGAACCGTATATAACGCGCCTATAAGGGTGGATTATATCAGCGGGGATTTTGACAAAGCGGAAGAGGTTCTTAAGAAAGCGGATATTCATATCGTCGGACGAAACGTAGCAAGCGTTACGCCTTATCATGCAACTATATTCGTTGACCTTAAAGACGAAGAAAAGGCGCTAAGCGCTATAAAAAAATCGGGAATTAAAACATATCCGGTTGAACCATATTTTTAATAGGATATTTCTTTTATGACAGCCGCCGCTTTAAACGGCGGCTGCGTTTTTTTAAGAATATAAATATAATTTATGCCTGAAAAGACTGCCGAAAAATTATTGAATATTGCCGAAGCAAATATAAAAAAAATAAATGTTTCGGAAAACATACCCGTCGAGGATGCCATAGGAAGAATTATATCAAAAGATATAATACCTGATGTAAATATTCCTCCTTTTATAAGGTCTGCCGTCGACGGTTTTGCTATAATGCATTCGGATGTCTCTGAAAAAAAAATAAATGTTTTTAATGTTGCGAGTCAAATTACGGCAGGCTATTCCGAACATATTGCTCCGTTGAACAGCGGAGATGCCGCATTTGTTACTACCGGAGCGCCTATTCCTTCAAATGCCGACTGCGTCGTCTTAATAGAAGATGCCGATGAATTTTCCGGCGGGAAAATGGTTTACAAAAAAGCGGCGGAAAAAGGCTCATATATATCGCCGATAGGGGACGATATTAAATCCGGCACGGTTTTGTTTCAGCGGGGACACAGAATTAGATTTTGCGATATTGCGGCATTATCCGGCATCGGTTTAGATTTTGTTCCGGTATATAAAAAACCCCTAATAGGAATATTATCCGGCGGAAACGAGCTGGCTTCCCCCGGAACTAAGCTGAGCGGCAACAAAATTTACGATATAAACACGACCGTTCTTAAATCTTTAGTTAAAGATTCGGGCGGAATTCCGGAAGTTATAGGAATAGTTGAAGACAGGTTGGAAAAATTAGTAGAGATTTTAAAAAATGCTGACGATTCCGGCAGGTACGATTTACTAATTTCGACCGGAGGAACGGGAGCAAGTTTCCTGGTTTTGGAAAATAAGGAGATTACTAATTTTTACGACCTTGTTCCTTCCGCCGTCGAAAAAACCGGAAAATTATTATTTCACGGCGTAAAACTCATACCGGGAAAGCCTACGTCTTTCGGAATATTAAACGGCGGAACGCCTATATTTGCGCTTGCAGGATGGCCGTATTCCGCAATTATAACTTTCGACCTTTTTATCAGGCCGTCTATACAAAGAATGACGAACTGTAAAAATATATATAAAAGATATCCCGTCGTATATGCTTCTTTAAAACACGACGTTTCTAAAGAAGAAGGCGTCAGAAAATATTTTCAGGTAAAATTGACCAAAGAAAACGAAGGTATTTATGCCGCCGTAATACCTGCTCCAAAACCGCCTTCAGCCGCGCGGTCTTTAAGCCCTATGATTCAGGCCGGCGGAAGTTTCGTTATGGATGAAAAATCGGAAACTTTAAAAGCCGGAAGCATCGTTCCCGTTACGTTAAACGACTATGAAACTATAAATTAAATACAGGTTAAAAGGCTTTATTCAATATATGAAACAGTATTTATTTAAATTATTTAACGAAAAAGAATATGAATCCGTTTACGGAAAAAATGAATTTAAAATTCCGTCTTTAAGAGTCTCATTGGTAAACAGCTGCAATGAAGACTGCTTTTATTGCCATAACGAGGGCGCGCCAAAAAATATGCCCGTATCTATTCAAGCGGGTGATATAATAAATACCGTATATTTATTAAAGAAATTCGGGCTTAAGAAAGTTAAATTTACCGGAGGAGAGCCCCTGTTGTTTAAAGACTTAAAAAATTTATTGTATAAAATAAAACATATTGCCGATTTAGACCTGTTTATTACGACTAACGGAACGCTTATAAAGAAGAGGATAAGGGATTTAAGCCCTAATTTATTAAATAAAATATCCGTCAGCTTAGATACGTTAAGTCCCGATGTTTATAAATTTATAACCGGAAAGAACTTGTTGGACGAAGTTATTGCCGGACTAAACATATTAAAAAAGAACGGATATAACGTTGAAATAGACTGCGTTTTGTTGAATGGTTTGAATACGTCTAAAAACTCTATAAAATATGCCGCTATGTATTGCGCCGAAAACGGGTTCGATTTGCAGTTTATAGAATTGTCTGATAAAATGCCGCCCGGTTTATATTCAAAATATTATGCGGACCCATGCGCGGTTTTGCAAAACGCAGGATTTAATTTCAAAAAAGACAGAACTAACGACAGGCAATTTTTTAAGATAGGCGGTTCTAAAATGACTCTTTGCAGGTGCGTAAAAGATAAAGGCGAGTTTCATTCCGGCAGGAGGGGAGGACTCAGGCTTCTTCCCAACGGCGTTTTAAAAAATTTTCTTTACGAATAATTGAAAATAAGTAATTAAGAAATAATTTATACGGCTTAAAATACATTATGATTGTAGAACTTATAGGTAAAGAAGCAGATTTAACGTTTGAATGCATGCACATAGTTCCGGGCAAAGGCGATTGTTCGAGGATACATCCGCATTTCCATTACGTGGACGTCCTTGTGGACGGGGAATTCGACGATAAAAGGAGGATAGTTCATTTATATAATTTGAAAGCCGTCGTTAAAAGAATATGCGGTATGTTCGAAGATAAAATTTTAATAGCCGATTATCCGCCGGGCATTCAACGCGTAACATCGGAAGAATTGCATTACAGGATAGAAATAAACGGCAAGCTTTATCTTTTGCCTAAAGCCGATATTTTAAAAATAAAAAGTCCTTCGTTAAACATAGAAGATTTAACCGTTTATTTTGCCGAGGAGCTTGCTATAGATTTAAAAAATAAAGAAATGTTTAATCCTTTGAATTATTTTGAGGTTACGCTGAGCGAGGGGCACGGACAAAGGGGCAGAATTAGAATAGATTTAAATAATGGATAAAACAAGCTGTATTATACTTGCCGGAGGAGAATCTAAAAGATTTGGAGAGGACAAGGCTTTTTTTAATTTTAAAGGAAAATCCTTTTTGGAAAGAGCTTTAGATACGGCAATGGAAACGTGCGGAGATGTCGCAATATCCGTTAGAGACGAAAGCAGGATTAAAGATTATCTTGCCGAAGCAAAAAGCGTCGTCCGAAAAAGAGCGGCGGCGGGTAAAAAAAACGCGATGCCTAAGATAATAGCCGACGCCGGCGATAATAACTGCGGCTTCAGAGGTCCCTTGAGGGGCATATATACTTCTGTTAATGCCGTAAAAGGACAATATGCGCTTGTTACGGAATGCGACGCCCCCTTTTTTAATTCAAATGCCGCAAAAGAATTGATAGAAAAGTTGGAAGAGGAAAACGTAAGCGCCGTAGTTCCTTTATGGCCGGATTCTGCGGTGGAACCCCTCTTGGCCGTTTATAAAATAAAAGAAACGGTTTTTGTTTTAGAAATGCTTAATAATTATGCCTTAAATCTGAAAGAATATTTTTTATTTACCGATTCGGTGAATATTGGAAGGTTTTTATCATCCGTATATTATTATAACATTTTTGAGGCGTCAAAAAATAATAATTTTATAAAACCTGAATTCTTTATAAATATAAATTCAAAAAAAGAGATTAAAGCAAAGAACGCCGGTTTAGACGCGGAAGCGGTAATCGCCGGAAAAAAGCATAACGGTCCCGGCTTAAAAAGCGTTAAGATAAGAAAGACCAACAGGTTTTACGATATAAAAAACCCGGTAAATAAACCGTACGGCATACTTGCAAGGGCGCTGTATTACTGGTGGGTTTATGCTAAAACCGGGAATTTAATATATTTTAAAAAATCTTTCGAGTGTTTTAAAAAAGACGGTTCGATATACGATAGGAATAATCTAAATTTCATCGGAAGTAAAATAGTAAAGACCCTGCAAAATACTCTGGCGTCAGCCGGTCTGTCGGCGCTTTAGCTTTGGATAATGTTTATTTACATTATATTTTAATACGGCGTATATAAATAAGATAAATAAAGCATAATAATAAAGCATATATAATATATAAATTGGAGAGAGAGGCTGCCATGAATAAAAATAAAAAGCTTACGAATTTAAAAGAAGACTTAAAGAAAAACCAGATGGAAATAATGCTCTATCCTTCTAAATGCGACGGATGCATAGACGAAGGGATGGCGGCATGCGTAAAAGCGTGCGAAACGCATATGGGTAAAAAATACGGTTCAAAATATACCGGGGCAAGAATTAACATAAAGAAAAAAACCGGGAAATTTTTTCCGGTAATATGCCATAACTGCGAAGAAGCTCCGTGCGTAGATGCCTGTATGCCCGGCGCAAGATATAAAGATTCGGAATCAGGCTGGACGATAACAAACTATAAGAAATGCGTGGGATGCTGGATGTGCGTTATGTCCTGTCCTTTCGGCGCAATAGAAAGGATAGGGAAAGACCATTTTGCTTCTAAATGCGACGGATGCATAGACGAAGCCGCTCCTAAATGCGTGGAAGCATGCAAAAAAGGGGCGCTTAAAAGAACCGGCATTAGAAACTATTCATACGAAAGAAGGCTTATGGTCGCTAAAAAAATTTACGGCCCATATATTAAATCCATTTAAAATATATAAAATTAATAAGGAAAAAAAGGTAAGGCGCCCTGATTAAGTACGGGCGGCTAATAAAAAGGGGAATAGATTATGAAATACGTTATTATCGGAAATTCATACGCAGGTTTGTCCTGTGCAGACGCTATAAGAAGGTTTGATAAATCCGGAGAAGTAGTTATCGTATCCGACGAAAAATACAGGGCTTATGCAAGGCCTCTTATATCGTATTATCTCGAAGGAAAAACAACCGACGAAACCATATGGTATAAGGACGACGATTACTACGAAAAAAATAATTTCCAGTTTTTGCCCGGAAAAAAAGTAGTTTCGGTTGATACTGCTTCAAAAAGAGTTATAACCGAAGACGGCGAGAATATAAATTACGACAAACTTTTTATAGGTCCCGGAGGAACGCCTTTTATTCCGCCTACGGAAGGATTCAATCCAGATTCGCCTATGATGGGAACGTTTACGAGGTTCGACGATGCAAAAAAAATGGAAAAAGCCGCTAAAATCGCAAAACATAAAGAAGCGATAGTAGTCGGCGGCGGGCTTATCGGATTAAAGGCTTCCGAAGGATTAAGGGGGCTGGGTCTTCACGTTACCATAGTGGAGTTGCTGCCGCGTGTTTTAGGTCTTGCCTTAGACGAAATGTCGGGAAATATTACCGCTAAAAGACTTAACGAAAACGGCATAGATACTGCAACAGGCGAAACCGTTACGAAAATTAACTTAGACGAAGCCGGCAATCCTACGAGCGTAATATTGAAAAGCGGCAAAGAGCTTATAGCCGATATTGTAGTCGTCGGCGTAGGCGTCAGGCCTAACGTAGGGTTCCTTGAGGGCAGCGGAATAAAAATAGACAGGGGTATCGTAGTCGATAAAACTATGATGACGAGCGTTCAAGACGTTTATGCCGGAGGAGATGCCGCCGTGATTTACGACGTTATAAACAAGCGTCCGAATATTATCGCTATCGTTCCTCTTGCCTGCGAGGAAGGAAGGGTAGCCGGCACCAATATGGCAGGCGTTTACAGGGAATATCCCGGCGGAATGGGTTTAAATTCCGTTGAAATTTACGGGCTGCCCATAGTTACTATCGGTTTGACCAATCCGTCTAACGAATCTCAAAAAGTCTATATATATCAGGATGAAAAAGTTTATAGGAAACTTGTGTATGACGACGAGGTTTTAGTAGGGGCCATTCTTCTCGGCGATATTTCGGGAAGCGGCATATTGTCTGCAATTATACGGCAGGGTTTGAAAAGCCTTAAATACAAAGACGAGTTTATTAACGGAAATATTTATTCTTTCGTTATAGATAACGAGTTCGAGATATATAATATAAACGAGGGCTATGCCATAAGGGGCGATTTTGAGGACTTGCCTGAGTTTTCGAGGGCGAACTGGCGTTAAAATCGCCCGAGGAAAGGCTTCGGATTTATTTTTATTTTCAGGCGGTCAGGCAGCAACTTATGATAAAAAGCACATACGGCAATCTGAAAATATATAAGTCTGAAGCCTTTCCTCTCGCTCGCATGTTTTAAATACGTATAGCCATTATCAAAAACAAAAAAAACAAAAAAAGAGAAAAAAGGTGGAGAAAAAAAGGCGTCAGATTTATTTATTTTAAGGCACGAGTCTTATTACAAACGCCTTTTTTTCTTTTGGAAATAATTTATATGAATAACGAAAACGATAACGGTAACTTAGACGGACGAAACGTTTCCGAAAAAACTTTAAGCATCTTAATAGAGGAATTATTAATCGAAGTAAAGGGCGTTTCGGAAGAAAATTTCCCAAAGTGGTACGAAAAGAAAAGGAAAGTTTTTAACATAGGAGTTAAAGCCTGCCCAACCAAAGAGGAATTTATAAAATATCTTAATTATGCTTTAACTATAAGATTCTAATGTCATAAGCAAAAAAAAGCAAAAAAGGCGTCAGATTTATTTATTTTAAGGCACGAGTCTTATTACAAAGAACACGGTAATATAAAATAAATAAATCTGACGCCTTTTTTACGCCAATTTTTTCATTAATGGCGCTTTTATAAAGTCTAAGAGCGCCATATAAATAAAAGTTCCTGCAAACAGAACCGCAATATCCGCAAACGGAATATTCCGCATGAGTATTCCGAAATATGCCATTAAAGTAATTATTATTAAATCCAGAGCGCTCGCGAGCATTAAATAATTGCCCGGTTTCGATTTGTAAAAATGCCTCTGTTCCCTTACCAAATATACCGTAGCCTGGGCGCTGAATACCAAAGACAGAAACGAAAGGGTCTGAACCTGCGGCAGAGTCAGGTTTATAATATAATAGCCTATGCAATAAACTGCAAAAGAATACAAAAGCCAGGCGCCTGCAATCAAAAGGGATGCAGAAACTATGAGCTTTATTTTCCATTTATCGGGCTTGCCGGAATATACCGCATTATCGTTTGCGATGGACATAGTAACGAAATCGTTTGCAAAAATTAATATAAGGATTAATTTCGGAGTGGTAACGAATTTGCCGAAAAAAATTAAGCCTAAGCTCAGGAACAAGGCTACCTGAAAGGTTTTAGAAATTTTGTTTAACGTATATGTAAGCATTCTTCTGTAAACTATTCTGCCGTATTTTACGGCTTCTACTATATTAGACAATCCGGACTCGGTTAAAATCAGGCTTGCGGCGGCTTTTGCCACGTCGGTAGCGTTGGCTACGGCTATTCCGACTTCGGCCTGCTTAAGGGCGGGAGCGTCGTTAACCCCGTCCCCCGTCATTCCGGTAATCTTTTTTAATTTTTGAATTCCCTGCACGAGATGAAATTTATCTTCGGGAAAAACTCCGGCAAATACATCGCATCCCGAAGGGTTTTTAAAGTTTTCCTTAGCGCATACTTTTTCGCCTAACCCTATTGACTTTGCCGTAATTTTCGCCGTAAGTTCCGTATCCCCCGTTACCATTCTAACCCTTATTCCCAAATTTTTAAGTTCTTCCAGCAATTTTTTTGAATCTTTCCTTGGAGGGTCAGATAATCCAAGGATGCCGACCGGAAAGAACCTTCCGGTTTTTTTATCTTCCATCATCACCGCTATAACGCGGTATCCATTAGCTTCAAATCTCTCCGATTCTTTAGAAACCCTATCCGCATCCGTTTTATTCAAATTTTGAGATACTATTATGGGTGAGCCTTTAATGACGCTCATTTGTATTTTTTCGTTTCCGGCCGGTTTTTCTATTACGGCTTCCGCCCTCTTAGTTTGGGGGTCGAAAGGAATAAACTTAATTACTTTGCCTATTTCGGGAATTTTTATTTTATTCGAGTTAACGTATGAAATTATAGACAGGTCTATCGGGTCCTGGGTCGATTCGTCCGATGCGGCCATTGCATAAGCAAACAGCTCTTCATTGCCGAATGGCTCTAAAGGTTTAAATGCCGTAAGAGCAAGAGCATTTTCGGTTAACGTACCGGTTTTATCCGAACATAATTCTTCCATAGAGGCAATATCTTCTATCGCCGAAAGATGCGTAACTAGTATGCCGCTGTTTGCAAGCTGCATCGAAGCTAACGCCATCGCAAGGGTAAACGTAACCGGGAGGGCTACCGGTATCGAAGCTACTAAAAGAATTAAGGCAAACGGCAGCATCTCGTCAAAATTCATTTTGTTTATTAAAGCATATACAAATATCAAGGCGACGAGAATACCGTCTATCATAACGAAATAACGGACTATTTTGAGGATTAATTCTTCGAGATGGCCTTTAGTTTTAGCCGATTTTATCAATTCCGCCGTTTTACCGAAGTAGCTTTCCGCTCCTGTAGCCGTGACTTTACAAGTCGCTTCGCCTCTTTTGATTACAGAACCTGAGTAAACCGATTCCCCGTCGTTCCTATCCGCAGGTTGAGATTCGCCGGTTAAAGCGGATTGGTCAACTAATACGCTGCCCGAAATAATTTGAGTATCGGCTGGAACTAAATCGCCCATTCTAATGTGAATTATATCCCCCGGAACCAATTCTTCGGCGGATAGTTTAATCCATTTTCCGTCTCTTAATACCCTTGCGATAATTTTTAGGCGTTTTTTTAATAATTCTAGAGCTTTTTCTGCTTTATTTTCCTGTTTGAACGAAATTATTGCGTTAAATAAAAGCAATCCTATAACGATATACGCTTCTACATATTTTCCAAGGATTAATTCCGCAATAAAAGTGAATTCCAACATCCATGCTACAGGGTTCCAAAATTTGGAAAGTAAAATTAAGGCGGGATGTTTTTTTTGTTCTTTTATGCCGTTAAGGCCGTATCGCTTAAGCAATTTTTCGGCTTCGGCGGAAGATAGTCCTTGAAAATCCATAATTTGCCCCTTTAAAATATTTTTAATTTTGCGTAAAAAATATTAAAATTTGCTATAATTAATTGTATGGTATTATATATCTAACGCCGGTTCATTTCAAAATTAAATTAAAAAATTAAAAATAAATTATGTAAATTATGCCTGGAAATAAAAAAATAAAAAATCCGGGAATTATCTCTTTTATCGCAAAATCCGGTACAGGTAAAACCACTTTAATAGTAAAAATTATAAAAATATTATCGGAAATGGGGTATAAAGTTTCTTCTCTTAAGCATACGGACCATGATTTCGAAGCTGATATCCGGGGAAAGGACTCGTGGAGGCATAAAAACGCGGGAGCGTTTTCTACGATGATTCTTTCAAGCGGCAAAGCCGCTTTTTTTAGCGGCGTAGATTCGGCTTTCAGCATTAAAATAGAAGATATAGTATCTAAATATTTCGGTAATTCCGATATTGTTATTATAGAAGGTTTTAAAGACCTTAACGTAAAAAAAATAGAACTTTTAAGAAAGGAAATAGACCAGGATTTAAAACCTGTATTTAAAGACGACCCTAATCTTGTACTTGTTTGCTCCGACGAAACGATATGCGGTTTAAAAACTCCCCAAATAAATATAAACGACGCCGAAAAAATAGCCGGCTTCATAGAAAGCCATATTATAAACGGACGATAAGATAATAAATGGCAGGGAACAACATTAATCTGGGCCGGTGCATTCTTGCTCCTATGGCGGGAATTACCGGTTTTCCTTTTAGAAAAGTCGCTTTAAAATGCGGCGCCGAATTTTGTTTTACGGAAATGGTCAGCGCGACAGGTTTTTTGCATAACGACAAAGGAACTGCCGAACTTTTTTATGCCGGGAACGATGTCATGCAGACCGGAATCCAGCTTTTTGGAAGTTCTCCGGAAATCCTTGCCCAAGCGGCTGAAAAAGCGGCGGACAAGGGGTTTAAGGTTATCGATATAAATATGGGCTGTCCCGTGAAAAAGGTAATTAAAATCGGAGCCGGCAGCGCAATATTAAAGGATTTGCAAACGCTATCAGCAATAGTAAAGTCGGTACGGCCGGCGCTAAAAGATTCTTTTTTAACTATAAAAATTAGGAGCGGATTCGACGAAAATTCTATTAATTTTTTGGAAACCGGCAGAATTGCCGAGGAATCCGGGGTCGATGCGGTCTTTTTTCATCCGCGGACACGTTCGCTTATGTTCGGCGGCGCGGCAGACCATTCTTTGACTAAAAAACTAAAAGAAAATATAAGCATACCTGTTTATGCAAGCGGCGATATTTTTTCGGCAGGCGATGCGCTAAGGATAAAACATTACACCGGAGCCGACGGTATTATGTTTGCGAGAGGCGCTATCGGCAGACCCTGGATATTTTCCGAATATTTATCGGCCGGGTATAATAATATATTTGCGGAATCCTTAAAAAAAGGCAATAGCTTAGCGGAATCGGCCGCCGCCGTATTATCCGGCATAGAGCGCGATATAGGACATAAAATAAATATAATGATAGAACTGGCCGAGGAAATGTGTTTATTTTACGGAAAAGAAAGAGGCTGCAATCTTATGAAGCCGCATCTTTATAATTTTTTGAAAGGTTCTAAAGGCTCTAAAAATTTGAGGGTTATGGTAAATAATGCAAAAACCGGAAAAGAAATAAAAGACATTTTAAATATGTTTAAGACATTAAACGATGAATATATTGGGATTAATTGAAAAAATATTAAATAGCCGCGGCAATAATGAAATCTCCGTAAGTCCCGATTTCTGCGTCAGGCTTAAAACGCCTATGGCTGGCTGTTACGAATGCATAAATAAATGCCCCGATTTATCCATAAAAATAACGGGCAACGACTTAACGATTTTGGAAAACTGTTCTAAATGCAATGCCTGCATTTATATCTGTCCTAATTCGGTTTTTTATATTAAAGGCGATGATTCGCAAGAACGGCAGGTTTCCTTCCCGTTGGGAGACAGTTTTTATTATTTTTGCGTAAAAGCTGTTTCCGCTTTAAAAGCCGGAATGGATAAAAAACTGGCCAATAATATAAAAGAATGCGTTTATGCGTTGGAAGACATAGATATAATATCGGCTATAAAAAACGGCAATAAAATATCGTTTGTTACGGAGGAATGCAAAACCTGCAATTTAATCTATTTTCATAATAAAAAATTAAAAAGAATAACCGGAATAAAGAAATTTTTTAAAAGGGACGATGCTTTTTTAGAAATTAACATAAAAGATTTCGATTTACCCGAATTTTTGGAAAGGCAGAATTTATTTAACGCCGGAAAAAATAAAGAAGATAAAAATGAGGGCGAAAACTGCGGCGGCGAAGCGGAAATTTTGGACAGGAGGGCTTTTTTTAAGAATTCTATTAAAGGCATAAAAAATAACGCCAAAAGAATAATGGGGGATATTTCTTTAGAAGACCTGCCGTTATCGGAGCTTTATTCAGCATATATAGATTCCGGAGCTAATAGCGGCGAAAAAAAAATTAACAAGCTGCTTTTAAAAAGACAGAGCATAATTTACCGTTTCTTAAAAAATAACGCGGAACTTTTGCCGCTTTTTAATATAAGGCTTCCAAAGATTAACCAAAATTGCGTTTTTTGTTCTAACTGCTGGGAATTATGCCCTACCGCAGCTTTAAATTATAAAGAAAAAGAAGGGAAAATAATTCTTGAGCCTTTTTTATGCACCGGATGTAATATGTGCAAGGATATTTGCAGTTTTGGAGCGGTAAGAATGTATAAGGCAAAAAAAATTAAAGATATTTCAGGTAAAAGAATTTTACTTAAACGGACGGAATATGAAGTTTAAACAACGTGATAAAAGTCACATTATTTAACGGGAGCATATATTATAATTTAACCAAGATTTTAATTAAATTAAATAAATTTAAATTTTATTATCGATTCTATTATGGAAAACGGAGAAGCGAAGATTAAGAACTGCGTGGAAATTATCGACGAAGACATCAGAAAAGCGTTTGAAATGCATAAAACTTTTATAGACATTTCCATGGACGATTTTATGAAAATATACCGGGACGCTTTTAACCTTGCGTTAGACAGAGTCCATGCCGTTACGGTTGGAGAGGCGATGTCTAAAAAATATATTTCCGTGCCGGAGGATTCCGATATAAATTCGGCGACGGATTTGCTTGCGAAGAACGGATTGACCTGCGCTCCGGTCGTAAGCGATAAAAATTTAGTTACCGGGTTTGTTTCCGAGGCCGATATCTTAGCCTCCGCCGGTGTCGTAAAAAAGCATACCATAAAGGATTTGGTCAGACACGTTATCGGCGAATCTACGCCGCATCCGCATATATACAAAGATGCAAAAAATATTAAAGACATAATGTCGTCGCCTGCTATAACGGTAACGGCAGGCACAAGCATAAAAGAAGCGTCGGAGATATTTAACGACAAGAGGATAAAGAGGATGCCCGTGGTAGATAAAGACGGCAAAATCGTCGGCATAATATCTACTACAGATATAGTTAAATATTTAGGAAAAAGATAAAAAAATTAAATTAGAGGTTTATAAAATGTGGTTTAAGGAATACGTAAGCAGAATGAAAGGGGGCGGAAAAAGTGCGGCGGGCGTCGATATGCACGTAATTTTTTGGTCCGGACTTGCTTCTTTTATCGGAATAGGGATAGTCGCATATTTATCGAATAAATATTTCAGTCCTTATGCGTTAACTTTACTTATAGGTTCTTTCGGCGCTTCGGCGGTTCTTGTTTACGGCGCCATAAAAACTCCTCTTGCGCAGCCAAGAAATCTTTTGGGAGGACACGTTCTTTCGGGCATAGTAGGAGTTGCAAGCTATAAACTTCTGGGGCATGTCAATATGCCTTTGGCAGCTGCCGTTGCAGTTTCTTTTGCCATTATGCTTATGCATATTACGAAGACGCTCCATCCTCCGGGCGGCGCTACGGCGCTTATTGCCGTTATAGGCGGAAAAGGGATATATAAGCTCGGTTTTCTTTACGCTTTTATGCCGGCGGGTCTTGGAGCCCTCATTCTTTTAATAGTGGCAGTGTTAGTCAATAATCTTTCCAAACATAGAAAATATCCGGAATATTGGTGGTAATAAAATTTCCGACCCAAAATTGCCAATTTTAGGCAGCCAAAAAATTTCTTGACAAAAAAATAAAATTATTGAATAATATAATGCTACGCTTAAATGATAATAATAAATACATCAAAGCCGGGAGAAAATATAAATGACGGAAAGCAAATGGGTACTGATTGACGCAAAAGGATTAAGCCTGGGGAGGGTTGCAAGTTTTGCCGCAAACAAGCTTATGGGCAAAGATAAAGCAAATTGGACGCCATATGCGGATAACGGAGATTTCGTAATTATTATAAACAGCGCTAAGGCAAAGATAACCGGCAGAAAATCTGCAAATAAGGAATATCATTTTCACAGCGGTTATCCGGGCGGACTTAAAACTTTTAACTATAAAGATATGCTTAAAAAAGACGCTGCTTATCCTCTTTTAACCGCAATCAAAGGCATGCTGCCGAAAAATAAGCTTTCTAATGCAATAATTAAGAAAGTTAAAATATATGAAGGCGAAGAACATCCTCATGCGGCCCAGCAGCCCATTAAGGCCGATATCGTAAAAATATAATAATTTAAATAAGGAATGCTTATGGCAAAAAAGAATATAATACACGCGGTAGGAAAGAGAAAAACCGGCATTGCGAGAGCGTATTTCAAGGAAGGAACCGGCAAAATAATAGTAAACGGCAGGGATTTCGATAATTATTTCCCGTTAGAAAGCCACAGGGTAACGGCTGTTAAGCCCTTATCGTTTTATCCTATCGAAAATAAATACGATATATACGTTAACGTCGTCGGCGGAGGATTAGCCGGTCAGGCTGGAGCAATCAAACTTGCGCTTGCAAAAGCTATTCTTTTAATAAATCCCGATATTAAAGAAACTCTTGCAAAAGCTTCGATGCTTACAAGGGACCCAAGAGTAAAAGAAAGAAAAAAATACGGTCAGAAAGCGGCAAGAGCAAGATTCCAGTTTTCAAAGAGATAATAATCTTACGCCGTTATTAAAATAATTTAGATGATTAAAATTTCGATTGTAGGAGCATCCGGCTACAGCGGTATATATTTATTATATGCGCTGGCGTCGAGACCGGATGTTTTTATATCGGCTATAACTTCGCAAACATATTCCGGCAAAAAATTATCCGAAGTTTTCCCTGTATTTTCAAAATCCGGTTTTTTAAAGCGCAATTATGTTTCCGAACTTAAGTTCGAGCTTTTTGACCGCGATAAGATATCGGAATCTTCCGATGCGGTATTTTTTTGCCTGCCGCATAACGAAAGTTCAAAACTTGTCCCCGGCATTTTAAACAAAAACGGAAAAATTAAAATTATAGACATAGGCGCAGATTTCAGGTTCGACGAAATAGAAACATACGAAGAATATTACGGGAAACATAGCGCTGCGGAGTTAAATTCAAAATTTTTGTATGGCCTTGCCGATATTTTTGCCGATAAAATTAAAAATTCGCAATTTATATCTAATCCGGGATGTTATCCCACCGGCGCATTGCTTCCAATTTTGCCTCTTGTAATTAACGGCGCCGTAGATTTCTCCATTCCCATAATAATAGATTCTTTATCGGGAATTTCAGGCCGCGGCAGGAGCGTAAAGCCGGATAATATGTTCTGCGAGGTCGAAAACTCCGTAAAGGCTTATAACGTTTGGTCGCACAGGCATCTTCCCGAAATTAAGGAAAAAGTGGAAAATGCGCATTTAAATTCGGGCGGCAGACAGGAAAATAGCACTCCTTATATTATATTTACCCCGCACGTTATTCCGGTATCGAGGGGCATACTTACCACGATATACTTAAAATTAAATAAAGGCGTAACGGAAGAAATCGTATCGGAAGTTTATGAAAAATTTTACGGCGGCAGTCCGTTCGTTTCCATACGCGGCAACGCCGAAGACTGCAACTTAAAAAACGTCCTTTATTCCAATAACTGCCATATAGCTTTTAAAGCCGATAAAAAACAAAATAAAGAGATGCTGAAGGTTATAAGCGCCATAGACAATCTCGGCAAGGGCGCTTCGCTTCAGGCGGTTCAAAATATGAACCTTATGTTAGGGTTAGAGCCGGATAGCGGTATCCCGGAATATTCGCCCTTTCCTTAAAAATCTAACCGTTAAAAACCCAAATCCCGACTTATAAAATATTTATAAGTTTGAATGCTAATCCAGTGCTTGCATATCGGGAGCTATTTAAACATTTCTGTAGGTAATTTTGTGTAAAAACTTACCTCTTTTTATTATCATATTATATAATAACGATATGAATTTAGCAGGTAAAAAAAAACGGAAAGTATTTTTATTTATAGCCTTATCGGCTATTGCATTAGCGTCGCTTATATTTGTATTTCCGCATTTTGAAAAGTTTAGAAAAACCGGCAAAATTATTTCCGTTAAAAATAATTTAAAAAATACGCTGATTATCGGTCTTCCGGCGGACGCCACAAATCTCATAGGAAATATGGCGGCAGACGCCCCTACGGCGGATGTGACTTCCCAGATTTACGACGGATTAGTAAGGTATAGCAGAAACTTTAAGATAGTTCCCGACCTTGCCAAATCATGGAAAATAACGAACGGAGGGAAAACCATAACCTTTTATCTCCGCAAACACGTACATTGGCAGAACGGCGACAAATTTACCGCCAAAGACGTTCTTTTTACCTACCGCCTGATGATAAACCCTAAAACCCCGACGCCTTATGCCGCCGAATATTTAAAGGTATATAAGGCAAAAGCAATCGGAAAATATATATTTCGCGTTAAGTATAAAAAACCTTATGCTCCAGCGCTGTCTTCCTGGGGTTTAAGCATTTTGCCGGAAAAACTTATCAAAGGAAAAAACCTGCTTACGACTAAATTAAGAAGCCATCCTATAGGCACCGGGCCGTATGAATTCGATAAATGGATACACGGCTACGAAATAGTTTTAAAAGCGAACCCTCATTATTTTATGGGCGCTCCCCATATAAAACGCTTGATTTATAAAATAGTCCCCGATCCTTCTTCGATGTTTTTAATGCTTAAATCAAACGGTATAAGCTATATGGGATTAAGCCCCATACAATTTAAATATGAGTCAGGAGGTAAAAAATTTAATTCAAAATTTAAAAAATATATACATCCTTCCTTAAGTTTTACTTTTTTGGGGTATAACCTTCTCGACCCGCTTTTTAAAAGCATAAAAGTTAGGCAGGCTTTAAGCTATGCCGTAAATAAGAAGGAAATAATAAAGGGAGCCTTGCTTGGCCTGGGAGTTCATTGCTATGGTCCTTTTATGCCCGGAACTTATTTTTACGATAAAAACGTTAAAAGATACGGTTATAATCCGGTTAAAGCGTTAAGGCTTTTTAATCAAGCGGGATGGCATATCGAAAACGGAGTTTTAGAAAAAGACGGAAAACCTTTTAAATTTACGGTTTTAACTCCGCAGGGAAATCAGGAAAGATTATCTGCCGCAGAGATTATACAGCAAAATTTAAAAAAAATAGGAATAAAAGTAGATATAAGGGTTATGGAGTGGACGTCTTTGATATCAGAATTTATAATGAAAAAAAAGTTTCAGGCGGTACTGCTCGGATTTACCATTACGCCTGACCCGTACGACAATGCCGCCATATTCACCGGGTCCAACATAGTTCCTAAAGGCTTAAATTTTACTTCTTTTAACGACCCTGAAATAAACGCTTTATTTAGAAAGGCGCGTTCCACTTTTAATCTAAAAAAACAGCGCGTGTATTATTTTAAAATTCAAAAAATTCTTGCCGTTGAATCCCCTTACGCTTTTTTATATATTCCGTATGCGATGCCCGTAGTACAAAAAGGCATTAAAGGAATAAAGCCGGCGCCTGCAGGAATCGGATACGACATAAGAAAATGGTATTACGGCAAATTTACCGATTGATTTAATTAAAAATTTATTTTAAATTTAAGCTTAAATTTGAACATGGAGGAAATAGAAATGAAAACCGAAAAAATTGAGAAAACTGAAGCGGCTTTGTCGCATATAGACGAAAAAGGAATGCCTAAAATGGTAGATGTTTCGCAAAAAATAGAGACCGTTAGAATTGCGTCCGCCCACGCTAAAGTATCCATGTCGGAAGGGGCTTTTAAACTTGCACTCGGTCGTGGCGGGAAAAAGGGCGACGTTTTAGGCACGGCAAAAATTGCCGGAATTATGGGAGCAAAAAAAACTTCCGCGCTAATTCCTTTGTGCCATCCTTTGAATATCGAAAGTTGCGATATTGCTTTCGAACCGGACGAAAGCAATAATTCCATAATTATAATTTCTACCGTTAAAATTTCCGGCAGGACGGGAGTCGAAATGGAGGCCTTAACCGCTGTTTCGATTGCAGCGCTTACCGTTTACGATATGCTTAAGGCTGCCGATAAGTCCATAGAAATATCGGAAATATATCTTATGGGCAAAGAGGGCGGAAAAAGCGGCATTTATAAAAGATAAAGAAAGCTATGCATCCAAAAATTTCCGGCAATTTTTGGTGAAATATTATATTGCAAATTTTAAAGGTTTATCTTATAATATCAAAAATTGCATTCCTGAAAATTAAGATTATAAAAATAGAGGTTATAAATGTTTAAACATGACGTTGTTATCGTCGGCGCCGGGCTCGCCGGATTGAGGGCTGCCGTCGAACTTAGAAAAAAAGGCATCGACGCCGTAATCGTAAGCAAGGTTTATCCCACAAGGTCTCATTCCGGAGCAGCGCAGGGTGGAGTTAATGCCGCATTCGACGAAAAAGATTCGTGGGAATCCCATTTTTTCGATACCGTAAAAGGAAGCGATTATCTCGGCGACCAGGATGCCATAGAAATTCTGACTAGCGAAGCCCCCGCCAACATACTAGATCTTCAAAGAATGGGCGTCGTCTTCAATAGAAACGATTTCGGCGGTATTGCCCAGAGGCCTTTCGGCGGGCAGAGCTTTCCCCGCTCCTGCTATTATGCCGACGCCGTAGGGCATATGATGCTGCATGGGCTTTTCGATAACGTCCTGAAATACAAAACGAAAATTTTATACGAATATTTTGTTACGAGTCTCGTTACCGATAACGGAAAAGTTGCCGGAGTAGTGGCTTACGATATTAAAACGGGAAATTTCGAAGGAATTGCCGCAAAAGCGGTTTTATTTGCTACCGGAGGTTACGGGCAAGTTTATTCTTCGAATACGAATGCCCTTATAAATACCGGCGACGGCATGGCGGTTTCCATAAAAGCCGGCGTTCCGTTAATGGATATGGAATTCGTCCAGTTTCATCCGACTACGCTTAAAAGCACGGGTATATTAGTTACCGAAGGCGCAAGAGGAGAGGGGGCATACCTTCTTAATTCTCTCGGAGTCAGGTTTATGTCGAAATATGCTCCAAAGGCGATGGAACTTGCACCGAGGGATGTCGTCGCGAGGGCGGAACAGACCGAAATAAATGAAGGAAGGGGCGTGGAAGGCGCTATTCTTTTAGACGTCAGGCACCTCGGCAAAGAAAGAATAATGGAAAGGCTTCCGCAGATAATGCAGTTGTCCATAGATTTCGAAGGAGTAAATCCCGTATACGAGCCTATTCCTATAAGACCCGGCGCTCATTATTCCATGGGCGGCATTAAAACCGATTATAACGGCAGAACCTTAATAGAGGGTTATTACTCGGCAGGCGAATCCGCCTGCGTCAGCGTTCACGGGGCAAACAGGCTCGGCGGCAATTCGCTTTTAGATACCGTCGTTTTCGGCAGAAGGGCGGGAACCGATATAGCCGAATACTTAAAAAGTGCCCGGGAAAGAAAGTTCGACGAATCTGCGGTAAAAAGAGACGAAGAAATTTTCGAGAACCTTAAAAAATCTTCCGGAAAAGAAAGATACGGCTTGTTAAAATCGGAGCTTCAGGAAGAAATGAGAGCGGACGTCGGCGTGTTCAGGGAAGAAAACGCCATGAAAAGAGCCTTGGAAAAGATTATAGAGCTCAAAGAACGCGCTAAAAACATAGGTATAGACGATAAATCCAGAACTTTCAATACCGACTTAGTCGAGGCATTCGAATTTAATAATATTTTACTGATAGCCGAAGTTATTACGCGGGGGGCAATTTTAAGGCAGGAATCCCGCGGCGCTCATTACAGAACTGATTTTCCGGAAAGAGACGACGAAAAATGGCTTAAACACACTCTTGCTGTTTTAGACGGCAAGGGCGGTATAAAATTCGATTTTTCGGAAGTTTCTATAACGAAATTTAAACCTCAGCCGAGAACATATTGATATATTAAATAATAAAAAGGGGTAGGGGACAGACTTAATAATATAAAAGGGAAAGAGACTTTTAAGTCTGTCCCCCTTATTAAAGGGGAATATAATGGAATTTAGAATAAGGGCATATAGGTTTAATCCCGAGGCGGACAAAAAACCTTATTATAAAGAATATACGGTCGAGGATTTTCCGGGAATGACTGTTTTAAACGCTTTAATGAAAGTTAAAGCCGAGTCGGACGGAACTTTGAGCTTCAGAAGGTCATGCAGAAGCGCAATATGCGGTTCTTGCGCCATGAAGATAAACGGCATAACTAAACTTGCCTGTAAAACTCAAGTAGGACCAGAGATAGATAAATTCGGAATAATTAACGTCGAGCCTCTGGCTAATATGCCGGTTATTCGAGACCTTATCGTAGACCAGGAAAACTTTTTCAATAAAATAAAAGAAATTAAACCTTACCTTCTCGGCCAGAGGGAAGACGAGGCGTATGAGGCTTTTCATGTATTGCAAGAAGGAGAAAAAATAAATCAGCCGCTGTATTATAAATCGGAATTTCAAAATTTGACCGGCAATAACGATACTCCAAACTGTATATTATGCGAATGCTGCTATTCGGAATGCGGAGGGGTAGTAGGCAACCCAAAATATTTGGGTCCTGCCGCATTAGCTAAACTTTACAGATATAGCGAAGACCCAAGGGATAACGACAGGAACGGGTCCCGTTTAGTTAACGGTTCTAAACCGGAGGGCATATGGGATTGCGTTCACTGCCAGTCTTGCGAAGAATTCTGCCCTAAAGGTATTTCTCCAGTAAAATCTATAGTAAAACTTCACGAGAAAGCCGTTAAGAATTCTATCACTTTTTCTGCTGGTTCAAAACACGTCGTTTCGATTGCCAAATCTATCGGGGAAACCGGAAGGTTAGACGAAATAAAGGTCGCGTTCGAATCGGGCGGGATAACTGGACTTATAAGCGATTTACCTGTGGCTTTCGGCGCGGGACTCAAAGGAAAAATTCCTCCCTTAAGGCATAAATTGATAAAAGATATGGAAGACATACGGCTTGCATACAAAGAATTGGACTTGGAGGATAAATTATGATTACTTATGCTTATTATCCCGGCTGCGTAGCTCAGGAAAGCGGCAAGGAACTCGATAACTCGGTTAAATTCATAGCAAATAAACTCGGGGTTAATTTAATTCCTATGCCGGAAGCGTCATGTTGCGGCGGCGGAGTAATAGACGGGTTCGATAAAAATTTAAAACTCTTTATTAACGGCAGGACGCTTGCATTAGCCGAAAAAGAAGGACTCGATATATTGACGATATGCAACACCTGCACGCTGACACTTAGCGAAGTGAACGAAGAACTGATAAATAATCCTAGGTCTTTGGAAAAAACAAACGGATACCTTGCAAAGATAGGGCTTAGATATTCGGGAAAAGTTAAAGTTAAACATATTTTATATGCGGTTAGAGACGACATAGGTTTCGACAAACTCAAAGAAAAAGCCGTAAAGAGTTTAAAGGGATTAAATATAGCTCCGTTCTACGGATGCCATATACTCAGGCCGTCAAGCGTCGTTAAGTTCGACGACGTCGAAAATCCGAGAGGATTCGAGGAATTAATAAAAGCTTTAGGCGGAGAACCTGTCTCTTATGCCCGCAGGATAAACTGCTGCGGTTTCCAGACTATATTGGTAAACGAAGCCACTTCTACGTCTTTGGCTGGAAACGCTATTTATGAAGCACAGCAGAAAAATGCCGACGTAATGGTAACTCCTTGTCCGTTATGCCATTTAAGTCTCGATACCTATCAGACGGTCGCGGCAAAAAGCATAAATCAAAAGCTATCATTGCCGATATTGCATCTTCCACAGCTTATAGGCATAGCCCTCGGCGGCGATTATGCCGAAATGGGTTTTTCGCGGCACAACATATCCCTTAGAAGCGTAATGGCAAAAATAAGGCAGAACGAAATTTGACAAAATTTTTAAAATAAATAAAATTAATTAATCACTATTATTAAGAATGAATAACAAGAGGAAGGTTGAAAATGTCGGATAATATAAGTTTAGTTCTTAAAGCGCTTAAGGGTCTTTCCATTATTGCTCAGGAGAAATTGGACGATTACGTCGATATATCCGACGAGGAAAGCAGAGAGGCGGCAGACCAGATTGTCGAAACGGTAAAATACGAATCCGGAGTCATATTTAAGTCTATAAAAGAAAAATTAGCCGATATTTTATTAGACGAAATGCATTTTGCCTCTACATACGACATAGAAGAACTTACCAAAAAAATTCAGAAATTAGAAAACAAAATAGAAGAATTATCTAATAAAAAATAAAGTAAAAAGCGGTTTTTGAACTTTTGAACGAATGGAAAAACGTAAGATTTTTTATTTTCAGGCAATAACTCAGTTACAGATATTAAACGTAAGCGGTAACCTGAAAATATTAAATCTGCCGCCTTTACCTTCGCGAATATCTCTTATATTCGATTAAAACTTCCACATTCGATTTTATTCCGAATTTTTCTTTTATGCTTTTTCTTAAAAACTTTATATCAGTCATAGTGAATATTTTTCCTTTATTTCCGGTAAATAAAATAAAAGTGGGAATTTTTTCGCCTTCTTTTTGCACGCCGTAGGTTATATATTTATATACCCTGCCGTTTTTCGGGTCAATTTTTGCTTCTTCTATAAATTTATTAAAATCTTTCCTTTTAATTTGGATGTTTTTCGTATCGATTATTTCTATCGACATGTCCAATAATTTATTCAGGTTCTTATTTGTTTTGGATGAAATATAAACAAAGGGCAATCCGGCAAATTCTTTTAATTTAAACTTAATTTCTTTTTTTAGTTCCGTAACGCAGCAGTTCTGTTTTTCTTTCAAATCCCATTTTGTAAAAGCGATTATAACCGGTTTTTTTTCGAGCGTTACTCTCCTTAGCAGCGAAAGATTTTCATGCGTCGTTCCTTCGTTGATATCCGTAAAAAGAATAATGACATCTGCTCTTTTAATCTGCCTTAGGCTTTGTTCTTGAAAAGCTGCGGAATTAAAATCCAGTTTATTTTTTTTCCGGATGCCGGCCGTATCGACTAACGTTATATGACGTCCTTTATATTTAATATAGGTGTCTATAGAATCCCTTGTCGTTCCGGGTTTTTCGTCGGTGAAAAGCAAATCCTCCTTTAAAACCGCGTTAATGTATGTAGATTTTCCGCTGTTAGGTTTTCCGATAATGGCGATTTTAAAACCGTTTTCGTCGGCTATATTTTTAGGTTTTACCGGTTTTTTTAAATTTATTTCGTCGGAAATTTTTTCGAGTATTTCGTCCATCCCGGTTCCTTTTTCGGCAGATGCGGCGATTATTTTTTTTGCTCCGAGGCTTGAAAACTCGGCGATAGCGTTTTGGACGTATTTTGGGGAATCGACTTTATTGATAACGAGAATAATGTTAGATTCGTTTTTAATTAAATTAAGGAAAATTTCCCTGTCTTCAGGTATGAATCCGCTTTTAAAATCCACTACGAGCAAAACCGCCTTAGATTTTTTTAAATATGCGAAGACCTTTTTCTTAATTTTTTCCTCAGTTTCGTTTGCCGGAGAAATGTTAAAGCCGCCGCTGTCCGAAATAAGGAAATCCGACCCGTTATAAGAAATCTTTTTTATATTTAAATCGAGGGTGGTTCCGGCCTGTTTTGACGACAAGGCAGAAGCGTAACCGGTAATTTTATTAAATATGGTCGATTTACCGACATTCGGCCGTCCTATTATAAGTACGAAAAAATCTTTGTCCTTTATCATTTATTATTTATTCATCCCTACTGCGCCGTAGCTAAGAGCTTAATAATCTACAATTATTCAATTATCTTGCGCTATTATTAATGTTAGACTATCAATGCGTCTATTTCGACTCCTATTTCGGCATTGCCGGTCGGGGCTTTATTTTGACTGCCGTCGCTAAAGGTTTCTGGTATTTCTTTTATTTTTCCCGTGAACGGCGTTCCGGCTTCGACTATAGAATCTGCTATTATTTTAGCCTTTATATAGTTGGAACTTATTGCCTTATTATCGTTTAATGCAAGAAATTCCAAAGTTTTGTTTTGGAATTTTTTATGAAATTCGATTTTTTTTTGTTCGGAAATATTTCTTATTATATTTGTTCTACGTTTTATTTCGGTTTCGCCTATTTTTTGTTTAAAGGCATAAGATTTTGTTCCCGGCCTGTCCGAATATGAAAAGGCGTGAATATAATGAAGCGGCAAGATTTTAAGCCTGTCTTCCGTTTCTGCAAAATCTTCATAAGTTTCCCCGGGAAATCCGCTGATTATATCAGTGCCTATGGAAACATCTTTGACCGCTTCGCTTATTTTCTCGATTGTTAAAGCATAATCCCTAAAATTATAATTTCTGTTCATGGATTTAAGAATTTTATCGGATGCGCTTTGAAGGGGAATATGGAAATGATTCCGTATTTTTTTAGACGAGGCGAATATTTTTACCGTTTCGTCGTCGATATAAACCGGATCGATAGAACTCAACCTTATTCGTACATTGCTTTTTAATTCTTCTATGCCGGCAAGAAGATTTTTAAGCTTTGTTTTTGAGTTTTTATCCGTGTAGGAACCTAAGTTTACTCCGGTCAAAATCACCTCTTTATATCCCGATTCGCCGAGTTTTTTTATGATGTCCAAAATATTTTTAGCGTCCATAGACCATTTTACCGGTCTTGCCTTAGGTATTATGCAGTATGCGCAGTTTAATTCGCATCCTTCCTGTATTTTTAAATAGGGCCGCGTCCTCTTTTGCCTGAGGATTGCATCGGGAAATTTTTCCGCAGAAATTTTTAACAGTTCGGTTTTTTGGACGTTGTCTATCAGTTTTATGTTGTTCATTTCCGAAAATTTGTTTTTATTAAGCTGTGCGGAACACCCGGTTAAAATAATCATTCCGTCGGGATATTTTCTTCTGATTTTCCTTATTATCCTATTTGTTTCCGTCTCTGCTTTTTCCGTAACGGTGCATGTATTGACTAAAAACAGGCCGATATTTTCGTCAAGCCCGCTATTTTTTACGGCCGAAGGCAAGCCTTCCATCATATTTATATTTATGTCGAGATTATTAAGCCGCTTGAATAAGACTTCCAATTGAGACGACTCGAACCGGTTAAGTTTGCATCCGGAAGAAATAACGGCGCAGTTAATATAATCCGCGCCCCCCTTACTCTTAAGGTAATTTATCTCTTTTTCGTTAAATCGCATTAAACGAATTATATTGCTTAGATATTTTTCATTTTTCATTTATTTAATTGTTCCGCCGCCTAATACTTTAATTCCCGAATATAATACCGCCGCTTGGCCTGGAGTTATAAATTTTACTTTTTCTTTAAATTTAATTGCGATTTCACCGTTTTCTAATACGGATGCCCTGCATTTATAATCAGGCGAAGAATATCTTATTTTGACAGTCGTTTCCATTTCGGCAAGCCTGTTTTTATCTTCGCCGTTTATAAAATTAAAATTACGGACGGTTAAGGAATCCGCAAAGCAATCCTTTATATTTCCTACGAAAATTTCGTTGTTTTCGGCGTCAATCTTAACTACGTATAAGGGGTTTTTAGAGGAAATTCCGAGCTTTTTTCTCTGTCCCACCGTATAATGAAAAATGCCGTTATGCCCTCCAATTATTTCGCCTTTTAAGTTTTTTATAGCGCCTTTTTTTGCATAATTGCCGGCAATACCTCCAGACTGTTCCGATTGTTTTTCTATAAACCCGGCGTAATCGTTGCCGGGAACGAAACATATTTCGACGCTGTCTTTTTTACCGGATATTTGGACGAATCCGGCATCCAAAGCAATTTTTCTGGTTTGCCGCTTATCTAAATTTCCGACCGGAAATATAATATGTTTTAGATTTTCGCCGGATAAATTATAAAGAACGTAAGACTGGTCTTTTGTTAAGTCTTTAGATTTTAAAAGAAAATATTTGCCGGCATTGTTTGCGGCAATGCGGGCATAATGTCCGGTTGCAAGAAAATTTGCCCCAAGTTCCTTTGTTCTTTTAAGGAGAACGTCGAATTTCATAAAGCAGTTGCATAAAATGCACGGATTTGGGGTTTTTCCTTCGAGATATTCCAAAACGAACGGTTCTATAACTGCTGTTTTAAATTCATTTTCGAGGTTTACGACGAAATGAGGTATGCCTAATTTTACGCAGACTCTTTTTGCGTCGATTATATCTTCGGTGTTGCAGCATGTTTTTAAGCCTGCCGCAGAGCCGGTTTCTCCGGATATTAAATGCATCGAAACGCCTATTACCGAATACCCCCTGTTTTTTAGCATAACGGCGCTTGCCGAACTGTCCACCCCTCCCGACATGGCTACGGCTACGGTATTATTTGACTTTTTTATAAGCATATTATATATATTTATATTGCGTTATGTATTATTTAAGCCTGCTTAAGAGTTAATCGTGAACCGCTCTTAATTTAAGGACTCCTTTTTTAATCGCGCTTACGGCATAATCTAAGTCGTCGCCGGTAGTAAATCTTCCTATGCTGAATCTTATAGCGGATTCTATTCTGTTTGAATCGTATCCGTGCGCCCTTAAAACATGGGATAGCGAAACGGCTCCGGCGTTGCAGGCGGAACCGGCGGAAGCGCTGATTCCGTAAAGGTCGAGATTAAAAAGCAAGGTTTCCGATTTCACCCCGTCGAAAGAAACGTTTACGGTATTTTTAAGCCTGTTTACAGGATGGCCGTTAAGCCTTATGCCTTCTATGCCGTAAAAAAGCTTATCTAAAAAAGCGCCCCCCAGCGCATTTATTCTGTTTAGTTCTTCATTCATCAGGTTTTTCAGTATATTAAGGGACTTAGACATCGAAACGATGCCGGCTATGTTTTCCGTTCCGGCTCTTAATCCCCGTTCCTGATGTCCCCCGTGAATTATCGGGTCGATGTTTACCCCTTTTTTTATATATAATGCTCCGCAGCCTTTTAGCGCATAAAACTTATGCCCGGAAAAACTGCATAAGTCTAAAGGAATATCTTTAAGGCTGAAGCAGCTTTTCCCTATTATTTGAACCAAATCGCTATGGAACAAAACGTCATCCTTAATTTTTTTAACTTCTTCAAAAATTTGCTTTAAAGGAAAAATCGTTCCAGTTTCGTTATTTGCGCCCATTATAGAAACAAGCACCGTATTTTCCTTTATAGACGAAATAAGGTCGTCCATTAAGAGCTCCCCAAATTCGCTAACCCCGACATATGTGGTTTCAACCCCCAATGATTCTAAAAATTTAAAGGTATTCAGGACGGCATGATGTTCTACGCGCGAAGCAATAATATGAGGAGTCTTTTTTGTGTTGTTCCGCATATAGGCGTAAACCGCGCCGATTATCGCAAGGTTAATAGATTCCGACCCGGATGAAGTAAAAATTATTTCTCCGGAAGTTCCCGCGTTGATAAACGATTTGATAAATTCCCTCGAATCTTCTATCAGGATTCTCGCGGCTCTTCCTTCTTCGTAAACCGAAGAAGGGTTGCCCTGATAGTTTTTTAAAGCCGAGGCTGCCTCTTCCAATACCATCGGGTCTAAAGGAGTAGTCGCATTATAGTCCAAATAAATTCTCGGCATATATTGTTTCCTGTTGTTTTTATTACGGCGAAGCGGTTTTTTTGCTATCGGCTTTGCGGATGGCTCCGAAGATTTGTATTTTGTTTCTGCCTTTCTGCCGTATGTTTTTGTTCCTGTTTTTGCTTATATTCGTTTATTACGTCTTCTATAGTAATGGAATTCAAAAATTCCGTTATTTTGTTAGAAATGAAATTCCACATATCGAAGGCGAGGCATACCGATTTTCTGCCGCACTCTTTTTTGTCTTTAGATTTGCTTATGCAGCTGATAATTTCTATCGGTTCTACCGAAGCGATTATGTCTCCTATAAATATCTCGGACGGCTTTTTGTTAAGCAGATATCCGCCCATAGGCCCCCTAAGGCTTTTAACTATTCCCGCTTTTTTTAAAATAAAAAATATCTGCTCTAAATAGTGCAGGGAAATAAATTCGTTTTTTGCGATGTCCTTTAAGCTGACGGGCGTCGGTTTTCCGTTAGGATTATTAGAATTATACGTTAAATATATTAAAGCCCTGACCGCATATTGTCCTTTTGAAGAAAGTTTCATTTTCAGTTTAAACCGTTATTAATTATTTTTTTTATTAGTTCAATCTTTTTCATTTAATTTTTTTTTGTCTTCGATTTCTTCTATTTTATTTGCCAGTTCAAATATTTTCGACTTTAAGAGCGATATTTCGTGAAAAGCCGGGTCGAAAAGCCTGTTGTGCTCGAGGTCGATATTGTCGTGGACTTCGGACTCGTCTCTTTTCGTAGATTTTGCAGGAATTCCTACGACCGTCGAGTGAGGCGGCACTGCATTGACTACTACGGAATTAGCGCCTATCTTGGAATCGTTGCCTACGGTAAGCGGCCCCAATATTTTTGCGCCGGTGCCTATTATGACCCTGTCGCCTATAGTAGGATGTCTTTTTTCCTTTTTCCAGCTCGTTCCTCCAAGAGTCACACCGTGATAAATAGTTACGTCGTCGCCTATTTCCGCCGTTTCGCCTATTACGACCCCCATTCCGTGGTCTATGAAAAACCGCCTGCCTATTTTTGCTCCGGGATGAATTTCTATACCGGTTAAAAATCTTCCGAATTGCGAAAAAAGCCTGCCGAACAGCTTGCATTTATGCGTCCACAAAAAATGCGAAATTTTATGGATATAAACTGCGTGCAGACCCGGATAGCACGTAATTACTTCCAACGGGCTCCTTGCAGCGGGGTCCCTTTCGTAAACGGAATTTATGTCCTCTTTTAAAGTTTTAAACATCGTTATGCTTTATTAATTTTTTTAGCATATACAAAAGCACTATATTATATATTCTGTTATTATTAATAATAACAGAAATTTAATAAATTTTAAAGATTTAGGATTTTTTATCGGCAGTTTTGGGGTTTGAAAATATATTGACAAGGTTGAGCGATTTAAAAAATTATTACGATTCTTTTCTTGTCCAGTGTAACGAATTGGGGATGCATGCCGTCGGAATAGACGTTTCCAGTTTTAATGCCTTTATAAGTAATGCCAAAGTCGGCAAATACGACATTGAATTATTAAACAGGACGGTCAATAAAATAACCGAAAGATTAATTAATTATACTGCCCGGCCCATTAATAAGGCATTATTCGTATCTCAGGGCTTCCACCGGGTTCATTCTGGAGGCTTTAAAAGCGGGGTAAAAACCGAAAAATATTCCTACGCAGAGGGAAAAAACGAGGGAGATTATTATAGGTTCGGTAGTAACTATCGTTTTAAGCGGGGAAAAGGAGGATATGGCGCTTGAAATAGCGAAGCCGAGACCTACGCCGAGTATTCCGCCAAAAAGGCTCAAAACTGAAGATTCTATTAAAAACTGTTTTAAAATATCCGATTTTTTAGCTCCTATAGCCATTCTTATTCCGATTTCTTTCGTTCTTTCGGTTACGGAAACGAGCATTATATTCATAATTCCTATCCCGCCGACTAAAAGGGAAACCGCGGCTATGCTTGCTAAAAGAATGGTAAAAGTAGCTGCGCTCGAATTTGCCGCCTGGGCTATTTCGGTTAGGTTGCGCACGAAAAAATCGCTCGGCTTGTGCAAAGGGATATGGTGCCTTTGCCTTAATAAAGCCGTAATTTCTGATTGGGCTAAAACGGTATCTTTTTGGGTTTTAGCCGATACCATTATGGCATGGACCCAAGTCGTGCCGGCAATTTTTTCCATCATTGTAGTTATGGGTATTACCACTACGTCGTCCTGGTCCTGTCCGAAAGCGTTAAAACCTTTAACCGTAAGTTCGCCTATTACCGTAAAAGGGATACTATGTATGAGTATTATATGCCCTATGGGGCTTATTAGTCCGAAAAGTTCGGTAGCGGCGGTATTGCCTATAACCGCGACGTTTGCAGCCGAAACGACCTGCTGGCGGTTAAAAAAAACACCTCTGGCTACCGGCCATTTCCTGATTTCCGTAAAAGTAGAATTAGCGCCGTTTATCAGAGTAGTCCAGTTATTGCCCCGCCATATGACCTGCTGCGACATTCCAAGCATTCCGGAGTCCGTTTTTACCGCCTGCAAGGTTCTTATCGCGTAAGCATCGTTTAAAGTGAGAGTCGGCAGGACGCCGAATCCGCTTCTTATGCCGCCCAGAGAAGAAGAACCCGGAAGTATTACCAGCATATTGGAACCCATGGAATTAATCGAATTTTGTATTGCTTTCGACGCCCCCTGTCCTATGCTTACAGTGGCTATAACCGAACCTACCCCGATTATTATTCCGAGTATTGTCAAAAGAGACCTTATTTTATTTCTTAGAAGCGTTTTATAGGCCGATTCTAAGTCAAGCAAAAATGCAAATTTAACTTTATTTTGTTTTTTCGTTCCCATTTTTATCCTGCTAATTTTTTATACTATTTCTCCGTCTTTTACGGTTATAAGCCTTCTGGCGTAGCCGGCTACGTTTTTGTCGTGGGTTACGAGAATAATAGTCGCCCCTCTTTCCCCGTTTATCTTTTCAAAAAATTTCATTACGTCCGCGCCCCTGACGGAATCTAAATTTCCGGTAGGTTCGTCAGCCATAATTATCGGCGCGTCGTTTACTATAGCTCTTGCAATAGCCACGCGTTGTTGTTCCCCGCCGGATATCTGGTTGGGAAATTTGTTTCCTTTTTCGAATAAATCGACTAATTTTAAAGATTCAAAAGCCATTTTTTCCGCATCTTTCGAATGAAGTCCGGCATAGTACAGCGGAAGCATGACGTTTTCTAAAATGGATAATCTTTGTATAAGATTGAATCCCTGAAATACGAAACCTATTTTTTTGTTTCTGATTTCCGCTAATTCGTCCGACGTCAAGCCTGAAACATCTTTGCCTTCCAAAAAATAACTGCCCGAAGTGGATTTGTCGAGACATCCTAATATATTCATAAGAGTGGATTTACCAGAGCCGGACGCTCCCATTACAGATACGAACTCGCCTTTGTTTATGAGCAGATTTATTTTCTTTAATACTTCGTAAGAAATATCGCCGATTTTGTAAATCATGCCGATATTTTCCAATCTTATTAACGGTTCGCCGCTATTGCGGCTATTATTTATATCGTAATCGTTGCCAGTATTCATAATTCAGAATTAGAAAAACATCCTGCCGTGGGGCGCGGCGGCGCTTTGATAAGAAGATTTTACCCCGGTTATTATTTTTGTTCCGGCTTTGATATATTTGGAAATAATTTCGGTATATTCGTCGTTGCTTATGCCCAAGTTTGCGACAACCGGTTCGGGTTTGCCTTTTTTTAACAGCCATACGACGCCTTCGCCGACTTTTAGCTTTTTGGAAATATTATCTAATATTGCTTTGTTTTCGCCGGCCGGGATAAATCTTAAAGCGGTATTAGGCACGCCGAGGACGCCTTTTTTTTCAGAAACGTAAATTTTAACGAGAGCCGTCATACCCGGAAGTATAAGCCTTTTTTTATTATCGAAAAATATCGTAACGTTATAGCTTACCACACCAGAAACCGTAGTAGGATTTATTCTGACGTTATGGACGTAGCCCCATATCGTCTTATTAGGATATGCATATACCGTAAACGACGCTTTATTTCCCTTCTTTATTCCGCTTAAGTCGGCTTCGTTTGTCGTGGTATCTACTTCCATTTTCGATATATTTTCGCCTATAGTAAAAAGATTTGGAGTTTGAAAATTAGATGCGACGGTTTGGCCTACGACGACGTTTACATTTATAATAATGCCGTTTACGGGCGAATATATTTTAGTATAAGACAGGTTCGTTTCGTCCTGTGCAAGCGCCGCCTTATCGGCATTTACAATGTCCCCTAAATATTTTAGCTGCGCTACGTCCTGAAGATAAACGCTGAATGCGTTTTGTTCCGCCGCGTGTGCTATAAGATTTTCTTTCCACAATTTTTTGTTTCTTATATATGTAAGCTTATCGTATGCCAGCTGGGCTTTTTGCTTAAGAACATTGGCTTTCGCCGAATCGATGGCGGCTTTATCCTGGTCGGCCTTTTGTATAAAAGGGGCGGGGTTTATTTCCGCCAGTATTTCCCCTTTTTTTACTTCCGAATTATACCAGACGTTAAGCTTAGAAAATATGCCCGATACCTGTGCGCCGACGAGGATTGTGTTAATGGGGTTCGTCGTGCCGGTGGTAGTTACGTATTTTTGTATCGTTAATGGTTTTACGGAATATAATTCGTACGAAACTTTTTTAGCCTTCGATTTTATTAAAAAAAATGATAATGCCGATAATAAAATTATAATAATTAAGGTTATTATGATAGTTTTTTTACTTTTCTTCATTCTTTTTTCACCGTTTTTATTTCGTTTTTATTTTAAATAATGCGAACGCAATAAACCCAAATCGGAATAGAGCCTGGCTTTCAAATAAAAATATGTGTATTCGCCGTTTATATAATCCGTTAAAGCGGAGACGTACTGCGAGTTGGCGTTAACGAGCTGAACCATCGAGCCGACCCCTACCTCGTAGCTTTTTAATGCGAGAACGTATGCCAAATTTGACGCTTTTTCGGAGGATTTCATGGCTTTTACCGTTAAATATTGATTTGTTAATGCGTAGTAATCGTTGGAAACGCTATATATAATATTGTTTTCGGTAAGCTGTTTATTCCATACGTTTCCGTTTAATACCGCCTTTGAATAATCTATTTCGTTTTGGGTTAAAAATCCGTTAAAAATAGGTATCGAAACGGAAAGTCCGACGGAATAGTTTTTGTTTAAAGGAAAAGAAGAGTTTGCTCCGGTATATGAAAAATCCGCGTTAAAAGTAGGAAAATATCCGCCGCCGGCTTTTTTAACGGATGCATTAGACGCTTTTACGGCATAAACCGCCTGTTTTAATTGCGGGTTATATTTTACGGCCGTTTGAATGAGTTTTTTAAGTTTGTTTTTAAAAGGTTTGAATTTAAGCGTATTTACAAAACGGTAATTTTTTGAAAGCGGGGGAAGTCCGACAGCGTTCAAAAGCGCAAGCTTAGCAATTTTAACGTTAAACTTAGAATTAATATACGTCGCTTTGGCGGTTTCCATAGTCGCTTTGGCGGTTTCGGCGTCTAAAAGATCTCCGGTTCCTACTTTATAATAGGCTTCCGCGGCTTTATACTGAATTTTATCGTTTTTCAGGTTTTCGCCGGCGGCTTTCATCAGTTCTTTATCGGCAAAATATTGGGCGAAGTCGAGAATAACTTCATAAAGGTCGCTGTTTATATCGTAGTCGTATCCGGCCCGCGCTCCTTTCATCTGATACTTTGCGTTCAGATAATTATAATAGCGCGAGCCGAACGAATAAAGAACGTACGATGCGTTTAACGATGCCGAATAATCGTTTAAAGAATAGTTTATCCCCGGTCCGTTTATTATTTGTCCGCCGGAAATAACGTTTTTATTATTGACGTCCATATAGGAATTTTTTGAAAACCCGGCGTTTCCCGAAATTTGCGGATAATATTGCGAAAGGGTTTGGTTTTTAGCGTAAATGGATGCAATATATGAATATTTTGAAGACAGTATGCCCGGATAAAACTTTAAGGCGAGACGAAGAGCGCCGCTTAAAGTGATAATTTCCGGCGATGCTTTTGCCGGTTCCGGCACCGGGTTTTTTAATATTTTATAAGAAAGCTGGGCCAAAATTTCGTGTTTTCCGGTTATGCCGGTTCCGGCAAACGACCTGGAATTAAGGCCGGCAATCGAGTATAGAAATAAAAAAAGCATAACAAGGCATGCATTTTTTTTCATTTTTATGGCATTAGCACCTGTTTTATATTATAATAATCACCGCTAACTTATATTATATAACTTTAGTGTAAATAAAATATAAACAAGATATAAATGATATAAACGTTTACATTTCTAAATCCAATGATAATGACTTTTAAGTCATTTGTCAATATATAAAATAAATTCCAATCCCTATTTAGAAAATATTTATTAAGTTTTATTTATAAGTTTTAATGTTAACTAAATATTAAAATAAATGATAAATGCCGTTAAGTTTTAATCTGATAAGTTTAGGATGTCCTAAAAATCAAGTAGATTCCGAACTGATGTTCACCAGCTTGGAAAAAACGGATATAAAATTTACTTCGGATGCCGATAACTGCGACGTGTGCGTCGTAAATACCTGCGGATTTATCGAGGCGGCGCGAAAAGAATCTATAGGCGTGATAATGGAAGCCGTCCAAAAAAAGCTCGAAGGTTCGATTAAATACATAGCGGTAACCGGATGCATGGTTAATAATAATATAGACGCGCTTAAAAAAGAACTGCCGGAAGTCGATTTGTTTTTGTCCACGTTCGACGAAGAAAAAATTGCAGGCGAAATATCGGCTGCCTTCGGCAAAGACGCAGGCGGATTAAAATCCGATAAAGGTCACGAAAAGCCAGTCTTCGAAAGGGAGCATTTTAATTTAAAACGCACGGCGTATTTAAAAATTTCGGAAGGATGCGGCAGGGCATGTTCTTTTTGCACCATTCCTTCTATAAGGGGAAGCTACAAATCCAAATCTATAGAAGATATTAAAAAGGAGGCGGTTTATTTAGCTTCCGCGGGAGTAAGGGAACTTATAATAATTTCGCAGGATACCTCATGCTACGGATTAGATTTAAACATTAAGAACGGATTATATAAGCTCTTAAAAGAATTGATTAAAATAAAGTATATAAAATGGATAAGGCTTATGTATATTTATCCGTTGAAAAGCCTGTTTACGGGCGATTTAATAAACCTTATAAAAAATGAAGAAAAAATCCTTAAGTATATAGACATGCCTGTTCAGCATATAAGCGGCAGCGTTTTAAAAATGATGAAGCGCGGCGATACTAAAAACGATATTTTATACTTAATAGGAAAAATAAGAAAAGAAATGCCCGAAGCGGCTTTAAGGACTTCCCTCATAGCCGGTTTTCCGGGTGAAACGGACCGAGATTTCGAAGAGCTTTTGAATTTCGTTAAAGGCGTCAGGTTCGACAATCTCGGAGTCTTTAAATATTCGGACGAGAAAGCCGCCTATTCTTATAAGTACGGTTCAAAAGTCGACGCAAAGACGAAAACGTCAAGATATAAGGCTTTGATGGAAACACAAAAATCGATTATGACGGACGTTTTATCTAAGCATATAGGAAAGACTTACGGCGCGATTGTTGACGGAACGTCCAATAAAACCGTAAAGTTGAGAACTTATTTTCAGGCTCCCGATATAGACGGCTGTGTTTATTTATATTCCGGAGATTTAAAAAATCGTCTTAAAGGCAAAACCGGCGAAGATTTCGTTCCCGTTAAGATTTTAAAGCTAAAAGGCTACGATTTAATCGGACTTCCAAGTTAATTTAAAAAGTCTAAATGCCGCCATTCCCCCTTTTCCTCCGCCTTTCCCATATATTTCCTCTTAAAATCTGTTGACTAAAAATTATAAATAAAATATAATAATAAGACTTGTTTAAAATTCAATAAAAAAATAAATCCGGTAAAAATCATTATGAAAACAGTCATAAATGAACAAAACAGACGAAGTTTTTCTTCTCAAGTCGAATCCATGCTCCACGATAAGCTTGCAAAATGTTACCAGTGCGGGAAATGTTCCGCCGGATGCCCCGTTAATTTCGAGATGGATTATACGCCAAACCAGATTATAAAAATGACGGAACTTGGGATGGAAGATGCGGTTTTAAATTCTAAAACTATATGGCTTTGCGTTTCTTGCAATACGTGTTCGACCCGCTGTCCGAAGGGTTTCGAGGTTACGGGAATTATGGATGTTTTGAGGGAGATAGCCGAGAAAAAAGGCATTACGTCTAAGGCCGAAAAAGAGATTCAGATGTTTCACGAAGTCTTTCTCGACAACGTCAAGTCTAACGGCAGGATATTCGAACTTGAACTTGTCGGCAAATATAAGCTTAAGACGCGCCATCTATTCAGGGATATGTTTTTAGCTCCTAAAATGCTTGAAAAAGGTAAACTGAAGATGCAGGGAGAAAAAATATCCGGTTTAAATCAAATCGCCAAAATCTTTAAAGATTTTGAATAAAAGGAGAAATCTAAATATATGGGTAAATTGGCATATTATCCCGGATGTTCTTTGAAGGGAACGTCGTTCGAATATGAAGTGTCCCTATTAAAAATACTCGAAGCGCTAAATATAGAAATTAAAGAAATTTCCGATTGGAATTGTTGCGGAGCTTCGGCGGCGCACAGTATAAACCACAACCTGTCGATAGCTCTTCCCGCAAGAAATCTCGCCATAGCCGAAAAAGACGGATACGATTCGGTTCTTGCCCCCTGCGCAGCATGTTCCAGCCGCCTCAAAAACGCCGATTACGAATTAAAAAATGACGACGTATTAAAAAAGAAAATAACAAATTCTTTGGAAATGAATTACGTTCCTGCCGGAATGAGCATCAACAATATGCTTGAATTCCTTATCGGCGAAGTGGGAAAAGACAGAATAAAATCCATGGTAAAAAAACCCCTGTCCGGACTTAAAGTCGCTTCTTATTACGGCTGTTTATTAGTCCGGCCTCCTAAAATAATGCAGTTCGACGATGCCGAAAATCCGGTTACCATGGACGAACTCGTTGCGCTAACAGGCGCCGAGCCTGTTGACTATTCTTTTAAAACCGAATGTTGCGGGGCGATTAATTCTCTTTCCAAGCCCGACGTCGTTATGGCTTTAACGGGAAAGGTTCTTTACGACATTAAAAAACACGGCGCAGACCTCGTCGTAGTAGCGTGTCCCCTCTGCCATTCAAATTTAGACGTCAGGCAAAGGGAAATAGAAAGAAAATACGAAGAAAAAATCGGCTTGCCCGTTCTTTTCATTACCGAACTAATCGGTCTTTCGTTTGGAATAAATCCAAAAGACCTTGCGATAGACGGACATATGGTAACGGCGGACAGCGTATTGAGAAAAATCGAAGAATTAAATAATAAATAGCGGTATGAATAATAAGCGGTAAAAGTAACTAAAGATGGAAGAAGCGAGGTATATATTATGGCAAGAATAGGCGTATTTGTCTGCTGGTGCGGTTCCAATATAGCCGGAACGGTGGACGTCGAGAAGTTAAGGGAAGAGGCGGCTAAGATTCCGGGCGTGGTCAGCGCCTCAGACTATAAATATATGTGTTCCGACCCTGGCCAGAACAGTTTGAGAAACGTAATAAAAGAACAAAAGCTGACCGGCGTGGTGCTTGCGGCCTGTTCGCCCCACATGCACGAAAATACTTTCAGGAAAGCGGCCGTCAAGGAAGGATTGAATCCCTATTTCGTAGAAATAGCCAATATAAGGGAGCAGGTGTCATGGGTTCACGAAGATAAAGAAAGAGCTACCGCAAAAGCTGTCGACCTGATGAAAATGATGGTAGAAAAAGTCAAAAGAGACAGACCCGTCGAAGACGTAAAAGTCCCTTTAAATAAAAAAGCCCTTGTAATAGGCGGCGGTATTTCCGGAATACAGGCGGCTCTCGATATTGCCAACGGCGGAGTAGAAGTTATTCTCGTCGAAAAAGAACCTTCCATAGGCGGAAGAATGATTCAGCTTGACGAAACCTTTCCTACGCTTGACTGTTCCAGCTGCATTATGACGCCTAAAATGGTCGAAGTAAACCAGCATCCCAACATAAAGCTTTATACTTATTCCGAAGTCGAAGACATTTCAGGTTATATAGGCAATTTTAAGGTAAAAATTAAGAAAAAAGCAAGGAGCGTCGTAGAAAAAGACTGTACCGGATGCGGCGAGTGCTGGAACGCTTGCCCGATGCATAAAAACGTAAAAAGCGAATTTAACCTTAATCTTTCGGAACGGACTGCGATATACGTTCCGTTTCCTCAGGCGGTTCCTCTTATTCCGGTGCTTGACAGGTCTGTATGCCTTCATTTCAAAAAAGGCGGAAAATGTCAAAAATGTTACGATGCGTGCGGTCCTAAATGCATAAATTTCGATTTGCAGGACGAAATAATAGAAGAAACCGTAGGAGCTATAGTCGCATCCACCGGCTACGACCTTATGGACACCTCGATGTACGGAGAATACGGCTATGGAAAATATAAAGACGTTATATCCGGTTTGCAGTTCGAAAGGCTGCTTTCCGCTTCCGGTCCTACCGAAGGCGTAATAAAAAGGCCTTCCGACGGAAAAACTCCCCAGACTATCGTCTTCGTCCAGTGCGTAGGTTCCAGGGACCCCGAAAAAGGCGTTCCTTACTGTTCCAAAGTATGCTGTATGTACACTGCAAAACATGCAAAACTTTTTGCCCATAAAGTTCACGGCTCGCAGAGTTATGTTTTTTACATAGACATAAGGTCGACAAGCAAAGGTTACGAAGAGTTCGTCAGGGGGACGATGGAGCAGGACGGCGCGATTTATTTAAGAGGCAGGGTATCTAAAATATACGAAGACGGCGGCAAGCTAATAGTTAAGGGAGCCGACACTCTTTCGGGCAATCAGGTAGAAATAGCCGCCGATATGGTAGTGCTTGCAACGGGCGTCATACCTAAAAAAGGCTCCGATAAACTTGCCCAGATGCTTGGAATATCTTACGATAAATACGGTTTTTATACCGAATCCCATCCTAAGCTCCGCCCCGCGGAATCTTCTACGGCTGGTATTTTTCTTGCAGGCATGGCTCAGGGACCGAGGGATATTCCCGAATCGGTAGTTTCCGGTTCGGCGGCGGCATCCAAGATACTCGGACTGTTTTCTAAAAACGAATACGAAGTCGAAGGAACTATCGCTAACGTTAACGAAGCTACCTGCGTCGCATGTTTTTATTGCAGGAGGGTTTGCGCTTATAATGCGATTAGCAAAAAAGAAATTAAAGACAGAAGCGGCAAGGTCGTTAAAGTAGTCGCAAGCGTAAATCCCGGACTATGCACCGGATGCGGCGCATGCGTCAACGCATGCTTTTCTAAATCCATAGACGTAAAAGGATTTATGGACGACCAGATATACGCCGAAATAAAAGCTTTAGCAATATAAAAATATAAAATAAAAAACAGGGAGTCTTTCGTAAATGGAAGATAAGGACTTAAAAACGGCCGCAAAAACGACGGATAAAAATTCGGGCGACCCAAGAATAATTGCGTTTGTTTGCAACTGGTGCACATATAACGGAGCAGACCTTGCCGGAACAAGCAGAATGAAATATTCAGATAACGTAAGGGTCATTAAGCTTCCGTGCACCGGAAGAATAGACCCGCTTTTTATAATCGAAGCGTTTAAAAAAGGAGCTAAAGGCGTTTTGGTTTCCGGATGTCACCCTGGAGACTGCCATTATACGAGCGGCAATTATCATTCAAGAAGAAAATATGCAACGTTTAGGGATTTGCTCGGATATCTCGGGGTAGATTTAAACAGGGTCGAATTTTCGTGGATAAGCGCATCCGAAGGAAATAAATGGGTTGCCGTAATAAACGAATTTACCGATAAAATTAAATCTTTGTCCGGTAATTCTACCGATATATTTACAAAAAAATAAAGGAAATATAGGAAATATTTATGGCAAAAACAAAAACCGACGAAAAATTGCAAAAGATTGCAAAAGACCTGTTGGAAAGCAAAGAGATCAGCCTCTTAATAGGTTATGCCGGCGGCTCTAATCCCGGCAGGATGAGGCCTTTTTTTATTACTAAACCGGAAGAAACCGAAAAACTATCATTCGGAAAATACGCAGTTCAAGACCTTGCCGTATTCCTAAAAAAGCCGGAAGTAAAAAAGTTCGGAAAAATCGGCATAGTAGTTAAAGGCTGCGACGAGAAGGCGGTTAACGCATTAATTCAGGAATTTCAAATTTCAAGGGACGACGTAAAAATAATAGGAGTCGAATGCAACGGCGTAATAAGGCAAAATCTTGCGGATAAAGGAGAAACTAAAGTTTCGGAATCCACCGTTTACGATAAATGCCTTATATGCGAAGAGCATACCCCTGTTCTATATGATTTTATCGTAGAATCGGAAGAGCCTGAACTCGCAGTGTCCGGGAACGTTAAACCTTATGCGGACATAGAAAAACTCGAAGCTATGAGCGCCGTGGAAAAAAACGCTTTTTGGGCCAAAGAATTCGATAAATGCATTAAATGCTATGCATGCAGGCAGGCATGTCCTTTATGCTACTGTTCGAGATGCATCGTGGAAAAAAATATGCCGCAATGGATAGACACCAATTCCGAAGAAACAGGCAACGCCCAGTGGAATCTCATCAGGGCTTATCATCTTTCGGGAAGATGCATAGGATGCGGCGAATGCGAAAGGGCATGTCCGGTCAATATCCCTCTTATGCTAATTAACGAAAAAATGGCGCGGGACGTTTATAAGCTCTTTGGTTATAAATCTGGCAAAGATATAGATGCCAAACCTGTTTTTGGAGTATTCGCCGAAAGCGATTTCAACGACTTTATAAAATAAGATATCGGAGACGCGATTATAATGGAAGAAAAATTTAAAGAAAAATATTTTGAAATTTCGGCTGAAAATTTAAAGAGATTTATAAATGAGATTATAGCGGATAACTATGAAGTTATTGCTCCGGCGAATAAAGACGGAGACGTCTTTTACGGGAGGATAAACAGGTTCGAAGATGCAAATTTAGACGTTCTTCTGCCCAAAATGTCTTATAAAGAATTTCTTCTACCGGGAACGGAAACGCTTTTCGAATATTCTTTTTCCGGAGTAGAGACCGGTATTAAAGACGGACTGGAAGCGGTTAACGGAGCAAACCAAAAAAGGATAATTTTTGGCGGAAGGCCGTGCGACGCCGGCGCCGGGCCGATAATGGAAAAAGTTTTTAACTGGGATTATAAGGACGAATTTTTTAACGAAAGATTTAAAAACTTAACTATAGTATCCATAGCGTGCGAAAAACCGGACAACTATTGTTTTTGCACGGAAATGCAGCTTTCTCCGGAAAGTTCTTACGGTTCCGATATTTTGCTTAAAAAAGCCGGCGATAAATATTTTGCGACGGTAACGAGCGAAAAAGGATTAAATCTTGTTAAATTGCGTCAAAGTTTATTTAATGAAGCGGGGAATGATAAAATACCTGCCGATAAAGACTGGAAAAAGATTTTCGAAATAGAAAAAACTAAAAGCTTTTTAGATAAGAATTTCGAGCACAACTATTATCAGGAGAGATTTTTGTCGTGCATAGGATGCGGCGTATGCACATACACATGCCCCACCTGCCACTGCTTCGATATTCAGGACGAAGGTAATTTAAGGGAAGGCAGAAGGATTAGAAATTGGGATTCGTGCCAGTTCGGCATATTTACCCTGCATACCTCCGGACATAATCCGAGAGTTACGCAAGGCGACAGATACCGGCAAAGGCTTATGCATAAATTTAAAATATACAGCGAAAAGTTCGACAAATACTTGTGCGTAGGGTGCGGAAGATGTTCCCGTAACTGTCCCGAAGATATAGATATTAAAGAAGTAGCTAAAGATTTAGCGGAACTTGCGTAGTTTAAAAGCCTTAAATTTATAAACAATTTAAATATATTTTTAATATAATATACAGGGAGCAGATAGTTAATGGAAAATATTTACTTGCCTAAGCTGGCTGAAATAAAAGAAATCATTCAGGAAACCGCCGATACCAAAACGGTCCGTCTTACGATAAACGGCGGCAGCATAGATTTTTTGCCCGGTCAGTTCGGCGAGTTTTCATATATAGGAGAAGGGGAATCCACTTTCGGATTTGCATCTTCTCCATTGAGAAAAGGATATTTCGAATTCTGCTTTAGAACCTCCGGCAGGGCAACTACCGGCATTAGCGGATTAAATCAAGGAGATAAAATAGCGTTCAGGGGCCCTTACGGAAATTATTTCGATACGTCTAAGATGAAAGGAAAAGACCTTGTTTTCGTCGGGGGCGGCATAGGCATGGCTCCGGTAAAATCGATTATGGAATACTGTTTCGACGAACGCGACGATTACGGCAAAATAACAGTATTGTACGGAGCAAGGTCTGTGGGCGACCTTCTATATAAGAATATTTTCGACGAATGGAAAAAATATAAAAACACCGACGTAATAATTACCGTTGATCCGGGCGGAGAAACTTCCGGCTGGACCGGCAAAGTCGGTTTCGTTCCTACTGTTTTGGAACAGCTTCCGTTAAAAGGCGAAAACAGCGTAGCTATCGTATGCGGACCGCCTATTATGATAAAATTTGCGCTTAAATCGCTCGAAGAAAAGATGGGGTTCGATAAAAGCGATATTATAACGACTCTCGAAAACAGAATGAAATGCGGATTGGGAAAATGCGGAAGGTGCAACGTAGGAAGCGTTTACGTCTGCAAAGACGGCCCTGTTTTTACCGCAAGGGAGCTTGAAAGCCTTCCGAACGACTTTTAATTATTTATATTTTAATATATAATACAAACTTATGCGGTTACTCATAATTCACGCCGACGATTTTACTTATTCTTTAACCGGAAAGACTCCCGTTGCGGAGGAAATAAACTTAAATCCCGAAAAAGAAAATTTAAATTCTTTCAAAGAACCGTTAGTGGTTTTTTGCACCGTCGAAAAAGCCGACGCAAAAAACACGGCGGATATAGTTAAGCAGGCCTCGGACGAAATAAAAGGCATTGCCGATAAATTAAAACCTGCAACGCTAATTTTATATCCTTACGCCCATCTGTCTAACAGCCTTGCCGAACCGGGACTTGCCGTTTCCGCGCTTGAAGCTTTAAAAGACTCGCTTGGCCGGTTTTACGAAGTTTACAGGGCGCCTTTCGGGTGGTATAAAAGTTTTAAAATTTCGTGCAAAGGACATCCTTTAAGCGAATCTTCTAGGCATATAACATCGGAAGGTTCGTTCGAAACTTCGACTTCCGCAAGGAAAACAAGGGAAGACGCCGTTAAGGATGTGGAAAGCGAGTTTTTTATCTTAAATTACGACGGTACGGAAGCAAAGATAGACTTAAAAGACGAAAAAATATTAGACGATAATATGCTTAAAAATTTTCCGTCCCTAAAAAAAGTTATCGCATATGAAGAATTTAAAATAAAAGAAGGCGAAACTCCGCCGTCGGTTGCCGCAATGAGGCGCCTCGAAATAGCCGACCATGAAGAAAATTCGGACTCAGGACATTTGAGGTTTTATCCTAAAGGAACTCTTTTATTTAAGCTTTTATCGGATTGGGCCGAAGATATTGCGCTTAACCGGCTTCGCTGCATGGAAATAGAAACGCCCCTTATCTATAACTGGAATAAACCGGAGATAAAAGGGCAGGGCGAGTCTTTTCATGAACGCCATTATTCCGTTTTAGTGCCTGACGAAAAATCCGATACAGGCGGATTTGCTCCTTTAAAAGAATTTGTTTTAAGGTTTGCGGGAGATTTCGGCCTTTTTTCCATGCTTAAAGATGCAAAGATGAGTTATAAGCAGCTTCCGTTGAGGTTTTATGAAATATCTAAAAGCTTCAGGTACGAAAAAAGCGGCGAATTATCCGGATTAAGAAGGCTCAGGGGATTTACCATGCCGGATATTCACAGCTTTTGTCTTAATATCGGCGAAGGATTTAACGAATATCAGACGCTTTATAAAACTTACGCAGATTTGGCCGAAGGTACGGGAATAGAATATGCCGTCGTCTTTAGAATCGTCAAAGAATATTACGTTAAATACAAAGACAAAATAATCGAACTCTTAAGATATTCCAAAAAGCCTGCGCTAATCGAAGTCTTGTCTAAAATGAAGCATTATTGGGCGCTTAAGCATGAATTTCAGGGCGTCGATTCCGTGAACGGTTCATGCCAGCTTTCCACCGTTCAACTCGACGTCGAAGACGCCAAGAGATACGGACTTAATTTTACCGCCGAAACGGGAGAAAAGACCGGCTGCATAATATGCCACTCGTCCATAGGGGCAATAGAAAGATGGATGTATCTTTTAATAGAAGAAGCCCTTAAAAAAAATATTCCGGTTTTTCCTCTTTGGTTAAGTCCCACGCAGGTTAGAATAATTCCCGTATCAGATAAGTTTGCCGATTTTGCGGTTAAGCTCAAGGAAAACTTAAGTGAGTCCGATATAAGAGTAGATATAGACGACAGGGATTTCAGCCTCGGCAAAAAAATTATGTTTGCCGAAGAGGAATGGGTTCCGTATATTGCCGTGGCAGGAGGGAAAGAAGCGGAGAGCGGCGTTCTTTCGATAAGAGACAGATATAATGAAAGGAAAAATTTTAATTTTATTACTGCGGATTTTATAAAAAAAATTAAAAGCGCTACGGAAGGCATGCCGTTTAGAAAACTCATTTTGCCGGATATGCTTTCAAAAAGGCCGATATTTGTAGGATAAGATAAAGATAAGAGATAAATTAAATGATAGATAGGTATGTTCAAATCTTAAAACAGAGGAGTTTTTTTAGTCATGGAAAATGCGTCGAGCGAGATAGCAATAAAAGACGAAACATCGGTTAAAAAAAGCATTAATTTAAAATTAGACGAAAAAAGGACTGGCGAACTTTTGCAAAAAAAGCTCGAAACCGTTGCGAAAAAAGCGAATATTAAAGGGTTCAGACCAGGTAAGGCTCCAGTTTCCGTAATAAAAAAATATTATGAAGCCGAACTTTTCGAAGAAGCCGCCGCAGAAATATTAGACGAAGATTTTAAAAAAATTATGACAGAAAAAGGGATACGCGTAATAGGAACCCCGATGCTCGAAAAGCAAGGCGAAGGCGGCGAGTATTTAATATCTTTCGACATAATACCCGAAATTAAAGATTTAAATTTAGATATTAAAGTTAAAAAAATTGCGAAAAGAGATATTACCGAAGAAATTATAGGAGACGAGATAAACTTTTTGCTCGAAAGATTAGCCGAGGTACAACAGCTTGAAGATTGGGCCGTAATAAATGCGGATGACAAATATTTCGTTAAAATAAATTATATAACCGTCGATGAAACAGGCAAGGAGATCGACAGCGCGAAGGATTATTCCATAAGCCTCAATTCCGGCATTATAGAAAAAACATTCGAGGCTTCGTTTGCAGGCAAAAAGAAAGGAGACAACTTTGAATACTTCGATAAAGAAAGAAACGTAACGGTTAAGGGATTCATTAAAGAAATAGAAAGAAAAATCCTTCCGGAATTAAATGCTGAAACTGTTAAAAATTTCGGCGACTTTAAAGACGTCGAAGAATTTAAGAGATACGTCGAAAAAAACCTTAACGAATATGAAGAAAAACGCTATAGAGACGCTTTGAGGGCGGCTGTTTCCGATGAACTCGTAAACCTTAATCCGATCGAGCTTCCGGACTCCTTAGTAGAAGAAGATGCCCAATCGAGGTTAAAAGAATTAAAGAAAGAAGATAAATATAAAAATATGGACGAAAAAAAATCTGCCGAATTTATGGGGATTTTAAGAATAATGGCAAAGCGGGATATTGCGCTTTATCTTTTGCTTGCCGAAATAGAAAAAAGAGAAAATATTGCTATTGAAGATGCGGATTTAGATGAATTTTATAAAAATACCGCATTGGCTTCAAATATGAAGGAAGACGAAGTTAAAGGTTTTTATTCATCAAAAGAGGCGCAGGATAATTTAAAACACGCTTTGCTTGAGGATAAGACGTTTGATTTTCTTATTAAGAATAAGGTATCATATATTGAATAATAACGGTAAATAAAAACATTATAAAGAAATAAATTAAATAAATTAAAATAATAACGGCATAACTTTATAAATAGGAGAATAACAATAATGTCGCTGGTTCCTATAGTAGTAGAACAAACCCACAGGGGGGAAAGGTCTTACGATATATATTCGCGTCTTTTAAAAGAAAGGATTATTTTTATCGGAGAAGCAATAGACGATACCTTTGCAAACCTTATAATAGCCCAACTCTTGTTCCTCGAATCCGAGGACCCGGAAAAAGATATAAATATATATATAAATTCTCCTGGAGGCGTTATAACGGCAGGCCTTGCAATTTACGATACTATTCAGTATATAAAGCCGGACGTTTCGACGCTCTGCATGGGTCAGGCGGCAAGCATGGGCGCCGTTCTTTTGGCGGCGGGAGCAAAGGGGAAGAGGTTCGCCCTTCCGCATGCTAGAATTATGATACATCAGCCGTCGGGAGGTTTTCAAGGGCAGGCTACGGATATCGATATTCAGGCGAGAGAAATTTTAAGGATGAGGGAAGAGGTTAATCAGATTTTAGCGGCTCATACCGGTCAGTCTATAGAGAAAATAGGGGAGGATACGGAAAGAGACTTTTTTATGAGCGGCGGACAATCGGTCGAATACGGAATTATCGATAAAGTTGTAGAAAAAAAGGAAGCTAAACATTTAAAATAACCGCTTATTTTGTTTTTTTGCGGTATAATAATACGTTGTGAATATATTACAGGTCTTATTACTCAATAATATATGCATGAAATTAATAAATATTAGAACACAGAGGAATTAAAAATGGCAAAAAAATATAGCGGCGGAAGCAATGACGACGAAAATTACAGCAGGGAACTATACTGTTCTTTTTGCGGCAAATCGCAGGACGAGGTGCGCAAACTTATAGCCGGACCTTCGGTTTATATTTGCGACGAATGCATAAGTTTGTGCAACGACATAATATCCGACGAAGTACAGGCCGTCCCGCAAGAGGTAAAGTTAGAAAATTATCTTTATAAACCGGTTGAAATTAAAGCATTTTTAGACCAGTACGTAATCGGGCAGGAAAGGGCAAAAAAGGTTTTGTCCGTTGCGGTCTATAATCATTATAAAAGGATAGAGCATAACCTTTCTTTTAAAAATAAGGACAAGAGCGTCGAAAAGCCTAACCGGAATAAAATAGGAAAATCTGGCAAAGCCGGTTCCGATTATATCGCCAGCGATAAAAATAATTCCGACGTTGAAATGCAGAAGAGCAATATCTTGATAGTAGGTCCTACCGGAAGCGGAAAAACCCTTCTTGCGCAGACGCTTGCGAGAATGCTCGACCTGCCTTTCGCCATCGCCGACGCTACTACTCTTACCGAAGCCGGCTATGTGGGCGAAGACGTCGAAAGCATTTTGCTTTCCCTCCTGCAAAACGCAGACTATGATGTTGAAAGGGCACAGAAAGGCATTATATATATAGACGAAATAGATAAAATAGCAAAAAAAACCGATAATGTTTCTATAACCAGAGATGTATCCGGCGAAGGAGTTCAGCAGGCGCTTTTAAAAATTGTCGAAGGAACGGTAGCAAGCGTTCCTCCTAAAGGCGGTAGGAAACATCCACACCAGGAGTTCATAAAAATTGACACGAGCAATATTCTTTTTATATGCGGAGGCGCTTTTAACGGTCTCGATAAAATTATAGAAAAAAGAACCCATCAGCAGCCTATAGGTTTTAATGCCGCCGTTGGTTTCGGCAAGCAGGCGAATCCATATGAAATAATGAAACAGGTTGAAACTAAAGATTTATTGAAATATGGTCTTATACCCGAATTTATCGGAAGGCTTCCTGTGGTCGCTACCTTAGAGGAATTAAACGAAAAAGCTTTAGTAGATATTTTAACCAAGCCTAAAAATGCCTTGATCAAACAGTATCAAAAACTTTTCGAACTCGAAGGCGTTAATTTAAGGTTTACGGATTCTGCAATTAAAGAAATTACGAAAAAAGCGATTAAACATGGTTCAGGCGCTAGAGGCTTAAGAACGATTTTAGAATCCATAATGCTCGACGTTATGTATGAAATACCGACCGACCCGACCATTAAAGAATGCGTCATAAACGACGATGTTATTATTAATAACGGTCAGCCTATCCTGCTTTATGAAACTGAATATGGCGTAAATTCTAAGGATCCTGGCGCAAAATCGATTTAAATATAATAAAATATTAATTTTTTTGTTGACATATCATTAAAAAACATATATATATTATATATACTTAAAATAAATAGCCTGCAACGCTATGTTGAAGGCTCATTTAACTCAATTTAAACCATTAAAACCTTAAATCGCAAGGAGGAAGTTAGTATGACAAAAGCAGAATTGGTTGATGCTATTGCAAAATCGTCCAAGCTTACAAAAGCTGACAGCGAAAAAGCTCTTACTGCCGCAATCAATGCGGTAATCGGCGCCTTAAAAAAGGGCGATGCCGTTAGACTCGTCGGTTTTGGCACGTTCGAAGTGACGAAAAGAGCGGCAAGAAAAGGCAGAAATCCTCAGACTGGAAAAGAAATCCAGATTAAAGCCTCCAAATCTCCGAAGTTTAAAGCCGGCAAATCTTTTAAAGAAGCCGTCAATTCGGGAAAGTAAACATATTTTTCTGCTGAAAAAGATATACTTTTTCAATGCACGCAGGAAAATATATGTTTCATCCAAGCCCTCATTTTATTACATTGCAATCGCATTATTCCTATTCTTTAAAAATGAGGGTTTTTTTTTGGGCGGATAGCTCAGCCGGTTAGAGCATCGGCTTTACACGCCGGGGGTCACAGGTTCGAATCCTGTTCCGCCTACCAAAAAAATGTAAAAACGATACGGCTCGCCATAAAAAAATGCCCGACGTTTTCGACGCGGAGTATATTTGCCGAATTTTCATATTTGCAAATTTTCTTGACTTTTTTCAGGCGATAGTTTATTATTTAACGATATAATACTGTCAATTTTATTAATAAAAGAGGCGCTATTTACGGATGGATGCAGTTTTTGACATTAGCTTATTCTGAAAATTTGATAGTTGCATGCATGCCGGAAAACCAGGTTAAAGTCTTAGCCGAAGCACAAGCAGGGGCTCTTTCGCCTGTATGTTTATCCTATTATTATTACTAAGGCAGATTTTAATAACGGTTTAAAAGAGCTCTAATCAAGAATAGATATCAAAGAATAGTTTAGAAAAATGCCCAAAAAAGGTTTGCGGGATTGTTTTTAGTTCAAGGTGTTACGGCTTGAATTGTTATTGCCATTCTTAAACTGATACATTAATATATTTAACGTTTGTTGTTTTTCAGATGCGGGGCTGTAGTTCAGACGGTTAGAACGCCGGCCTGTCACGCCGGAGGTCGCGGGTTCGATCCCCGTCGGCCCCGCCAATAAAAATCAAAAAATAACTACTGCTTGTTTATCATTGAAATTTCTCCAGTTCACAAAATCTTCTATAAAATTAAATTGCCGCAAATTTTCTGCGAGAGTGGCGAAACTGGTATACGCACTGGACTTAGAATCCAGCGGGGCAACCCATGGGGGTTCGACTCCCCCCTTTCGCACCAGTCCAATAAATAAGTCTTTCCGGCAGAATTCAAAAATTAAAAACATGCTTCAATAAACGAATGCATAAATATCGCATATTCTTTGCCTGCGTTTAACTATGCGCGTCGTCTATGCAGGTAAATGACGGCGATATTTCTGCCTGCAAGTTTACGTTAAGCATATTTTCGAAACAGACAAATACTATGTACATTATATCTTTCGCATGCTTAAAAAACATTGTTTTATTGTTTTTTATATAAAAATATATTATATTAAATAGATTAAAATTAATATATATACACGTAACCGGAGGAGTTTTATGTCTGGACACAGCAAGTGGAGCACCATTAAAAGAAAAAAAGGCGCGTTAGATGCAAAGAGGGGTAGAATTTTTACCAATATTATACGCGAAATTATTACAAGCACCAGAATAGGCGGAAAAGACGCTTCTTCAAACCCAAGGCTAAGGTTGGCAATAGACGAAGCTAAAGCAAATAATATGCCTAAGGAAAATATAGAAAGGGCAATAAAAAAAGGGGCCGGAGAACTAGAAGGCGAAACATACGAAGAACTAATATATGAAGGCTACGGTCCGGCCGGCGTAGCCATCCTTATAGAAACTCTTACGGATAATAAGAATAGGACTGTTTCGGAAGTCAGGCATGCGCTTTCGAGACACGGAGGAAGTCTCGGCGAATCCGGATGCGTTATGTGGATGTTTAATAAAAAAGGCGCTATAGGTTTCGACGGGGATGCAAATAACGAAGACGCTGTTATGGAAATTGCGCTCGAGGCTGGAGCCGAAGACGTTAAGACCGAGGAAGGCGAAATTCTCGTTTATACCGACGCAAAAGACTTCGAAAAGGTAAAAGCGGCATTTGAGGCCAAAGGCATTAAAGAAAAGTTTTCGGAAATATCGTATATACCGCAGACCAATATAGAACTTAAAGGCAAAGAGGCAGACCAGATGCTCCGGCTTATGGATGCATTGGAAGAAATCGAAGGAATTCAAAACGTTTACGCAAATTTTGACATACAGGAAACCACGGCTTAAATTTAAAAAGGGAAATTTTATTATGAATTAAGGGAATTAAAATTTGAAATTTGCAGGCTTTAAGCAATATATAAATAATATAATATAATCTATTATGGGTTACAGGATTCTGGGGATTGACCCGGGTTCTCGGTTGACGGGTTGGGCGGTTCTGGACCTGCCTGCTTTCGGCAAGCCGTTCGATTTAATATCTTGCGGCCTGATAGACGCAAGAAAAGATAAATTTCCGTCAAATCTTAACAAAATATATGACGAGCTCAAAGAAATAGCTTTGAGTTATTCGCCGGACATTATGTCCTTAGAGGCGGTGTTTTCGGGTATAAACCCAGCCTCTTTAATTAAGCTTTCTCAGGCAAGAGGAGTCATATGCATGCTTTCGTCCGTTTTAAATATAAAACTCAAAGAATATTCTCCAAGGTTCGTCAAAAAAAGCATAGCCGGTTACGGAAACGCAAATAAAGCCCAGATGAAAGACTCCCTTATTTTGATATGTTCTTCCAAAAGCCGCAGCGTCAAAGACTTTTTAAAAGAAAATATAATCGACGACATATCGGATGCCCTTGCCATAGCCGTATGCTGCGCTACAGATATGACGAATTTTGTGGAAATATAAAGATATTTGCTAAATTTATAGACATAATAATAAATAAAATAATGGTTTTTTAAATTAATGAAATAAATAAAAACATTATTAAGGCGCTATAATTATAAAATGATAGCCTATCTTCACGGAAAGGTGATTTTGAGAGATATGGAAAAATCACTGGTCATACTTGAAACGCATGGCGTCGGTTACGAAGTATATATGCCTATGCCTAATTTCGAAAAAAATTCCGCTTACGTGAGCGAAGGTTCGGACCTAAATCTTTTCATCTATACATACGTGAGGGAAGACAGGATAACACTTTACGGTTTTAATACCAAACTTCAAAGGGAAATTTTCTCCCTTCTTTTGGACGTAAAAGACGTTGGCCCCAAACTTGCCGTTACCATACTCTCAAGCATAGATTCGACAAATCTTATAAATATTTTAACCGCGCAGGATATATCAGCCTTGTGCGGCATTAAAGGTATCGGGCAGTCTAAGGCGGAACGCATAATAATGGAGTTAAAAAACAAAATAATTAAAAAAGCTGCCGCATTCAACGATATAAAAGCCGACGATGTTTGGTATTCTTTTGCTCAGCTCGAAGAAGACGCGCCAGCTTCGGTTAAAGAAGCCAAGGCGGCCGGATTAAAACGCGCCGTTCACGGCGGCGGCGAAGACGGCGGAAACGAAAGCAACGAAAGCCGAAAAAACGCAGGAAGAATGGATTTTACCGGCGGCAAAGAAGGCGCAGCAGGTAAAACGGGCGCTCCTGCAAACGGCAAATGGGCTTCCGATATGATAATAGAATCGGCGCTTGCCTTAGAAACCCTCGGCTATACAAAATTAGATTCTTTTAATATATCAAGCAAAGTGTTCGGGATAGTTAAATCTTCGGGGAATATTCCTTCTAATACGGAAGAATTAACTAAGGAGTGCCTTAGGCATATTTATTCGCAGAAAAATAATTAAAATATTAGAATATAAGTATAAACAAAACATAAATAACCTTAACTAACCTTTATAGACTATAAAAATTGAGTCAAAGAGTTATAAATGCGAAGTACAGCGAAGATAAAAGAAATACGGCATATTTTTTTGCATGCTTTAAACAACATTGTTATTTTAGCTAACAAAGATGCTAAACAAAGTACAGCGAAGCTAATCCAGAAAATAAATTTATAACGGTTAGTTATGGATAAATACAAATTTAACCTTTTATGACGTCGTTTAAAAAAGAATTTAAAACGTCCGAAAATGGAAAAGTATTTGGAAATGTTGACGGTAACCGTCCAAACATGGATACCTCTGCGGCAGCTACCTCCGGTTTTGCTTCGCCGGATTACGGCGCTTCATCTCCGCTTTCGCTTGAAAAAGAAGACGGAGAAGGGTTAGACAATTCCGTCAGGCCGCCGTCTTTCGACGAATATATCGGACAAATTAAACTTAAAGAAAATCTTCTTATTTTTATTAACGCCTCAAAAAAAAGAGCTGCCAGAATCGGTCATCACGACCTAGACCATATGCTCTTTTTCGGTCCTCCAGGTCTCGGCAAAACTACTCTTGCCGGAATTATAGCAAAAGAACTCGGCGTCAATATTAAAATTACTTCCGGCCCTTCGATAGAAAAAGCCGGAGATATAGCCGCTTTGTTGTCAGCGGTTTCCAACGGCGATGTGATATTTATAGACGAAATACACAGGCTTCCGAAACCTGCCGCGGAAATGCTTTATCCCGCAATGGAAGATTTTAAATTAGACATAGTGATAGGCGAAGGCGCGACCGCAAAATCCATTAGAATTAGTTTGCCGCGTTTTACGTTAGTCGGCGCTACCACGAGGGCAGGGCTTATTCCTTCCCCTTTGCGCGACAGGTTCGGTTTTACGGCGCGGTTGGAATATTACGGCGCAAACGAACTTGTCCAAATCGTAACGAGAAGCGCCAGGTTTTACGGGACAGGTATCGAAAGCGAAGCCGCATTGGAAATTGCCCGCCGTTCCAGAGGCACGCCCCGTATAGCCAATCGGCTTTTGAGGCGATTGAGGGATTATATGACGCATCTTAAAAAAAGCATTATAACGCTCGATGTCGCAAAATTCGGCATCGAAAGTCTAGGTATAGACGAAACGGGATTAGATTCGAACGACGTATTGTTTTTGAAAACCGTCATAGAAAAATTCGGCGGCGGACCAGTCGGCATAGAGACCATTGCTCAAGCCATGAACGACGAAAAAGACACCCTCGAAGACGTTGTAGAACCTTATTTGATTGCCTGCGGTTTTATACAGCGTTCCAAAAAAGGAAGAATTGCCACGGAACTTGCATATAAGCACTTCGGCTTAACCAAAGAAAATCCTGAAAATCCACTGTTTTAATCTATTAAAAAATTAAAATTGCGAACTATTTTTCGCATCAGTGATTTTCTATCTGCGAATAATAATTCGCAGATAGAAAAAACGTTATTATTGAAAGTTATTAAGTTATTAAGTTTATTAATAAAATAAATTGGCTTTAGAAAATAAAATTTGGCATGTTTCTTGCTTGCAATATTTAAGGATATGAAACGCGAAAACCTTAATTTTGCATTATAGGTTACATTATATACTATAAAGCTATGTAAAATATGGATTTCCGCCAACCAGGTTTTTCTGTCTGCTAAGTTACATTAAGTATATCTTTGAATGTGCAGACAAAATGCCGGCATTCATATAATTTTAAAGCCGTTTTAGAGATTTCTACCGGCAATTTTGAGTATAGATTTAATAATAACAGAGGTTAAGTAAATTTTAAATATGGGAACATACGCTATACTAAAAGAAGAAAAAAAAGAATTTCAATGCACGGTTTCCAATATCCTTTATTTTAAAGGAATCGGCTTGCATACCGGGAAAGAATCCTCCGTTATAGTCAAGCCGGCAAAAGCCGATTCGGGCATTACCTTTATCAGGAAAGATTTAAATCCATGCGTAATAATAAAAGCAAAAGCCGATAACGTGTGTTCTACTATATTAAGGACGAGCATAGGACTTAAAAAGAACCTAAGTGGAGTTGGCAATGAAGAGCGCATTGATGCTTCTAAAGCCGGAAATATCACAGACGGTGGAGTTTTGGGTTGTATTTCTACCGTGGAACACCTTATGAGCGCCTTGTGGGGAGCGGGAATAGACAATGCTTTGATAGAAGTTTACGGAGACGAAATTCCGGCTATGGATGGAAGCGCTAGAGCGTTTTACGAGTCTTTTTTCGAAAGCGGTATTAAAGAACTTAACGCAAAAAGAAAATATATCGAAATACTTAAGCCTATAGCAGCGGAAAGCGAAGCCGAAAAGGGCGTTTCTTTAGAAATCTATCCTTCGGAAGATTTTGAAATATTCTATGACATGGATTTTAGTCATCCGTTGTTGAAGTCCGGCTCTTTCGATATGAAAATAGACGGGTTTAATTTTTATAAAGAAATTTCTAAAGCAAGGACTTTCGGTTTTTTAAAAGACGTCGAGTATTTAAAGAAAAACGGTCTTGCGCTCGGAGGGAGCTTAGATAACGCATTAGTTTTAGACGAAACTTCGGTGCTCAACAAAGACGGTCTTAGATATAAAGACGAGTTTATAAGGCACAAAGTTTTAGACCTGATCGGCGATCTATACCTGTCCGGCTACAGAATTAAAGGCAGGGTGCTTGCAAAAAAAACAGGACACGATATGAATTCCAAAATGGTAAAAAAAATAGGGGAATATTTAAACCCCGCAGGTATTTTAACAGACAACAAAAAAGAAGATAACGGTTTTTTAACCGTCGGCGTCGGCAAGACCGGAACCGTTTTTGCTTAAAAATTAAATATTATGTGTATATTAGAATATTTGCATAGTTATTTATAGTTATTTTTTCAAAAAAATTATTCATTTTGCTTGACAAGTCCTTTGCAAATATGATAACTTTTAATTCATGGGTTTGATCATAGATTTATCGTAAGGAGGGAGGATAACTATAACAGTTTAGCTATTAAGACTTTTAATTTTAAAAATCTATTACTATGGAGGTAAAGATGAAAAAAAGATTATCATTGCCGGCATTGGCAGTCGCAGTGGCAATCGCCGGTTTTTTAACGTTAATTATGGCTCATAAGTCGTATGCCGCTTCTCAGTCGTCGTCAAATAATGGAGTTTCATTTTCTCTAAGCGGGCAGTATATCGGCAGGGGTCTTTGGGCACAAAACCAGGCCGAGGTTTTTGACAGTGCGCCCGGTTATCCGACTAGCAACACATTTGAATCGTTTACACAGAGATTAAGAGTCACCTCAACCGCCGATTACGGCAACGTAGGGGGAATGCCTTTAGCAAGCTTGCTTACGCAGTTCGACCTTACGAATAATTATAACCCGGCCGGAGGAGGTTATGGGTCTAACGGTTGGGATACATTGGGATATACTCCGGCGCCGATAGGTTTTAACCACGATTTTAACACTTTCGGGTTAAGGGAGGCTTACATCCGTTTAGTCAGTCCGGTCGGTATGTGGATGTTCGGCAGGATGCCCGTTAAGTTCGGTCTTGGAATAGGCGTTAATACACAGGCGGACGGGCTGGGGGATTTTCTTCCGTTAAAATCAGATGATTTAGGCGTGTTCTTAGGCGTGCTGTTCGGCAATGAAACTAATGCCGGAACGAATGGTGTAGGATATACAACACCAGGTACTATGTATCCGTCTGTTAGCCCGGATTATACCCATATGCAAATGGGAACTATACCCACTCTCGAAATTATGACGTTAAAACCGGTAAACGGCCTTTCGGGAAGCTTATGGCTGACCGAAGCCCATTTAAACCAGTTTGGAGCGTATCCGGGAGCGCAACTAAATCCCGTTACCGGCGCGGTTAATCCCGCACTTCCGACCGAAAGCCCGCTTTTCCCCGAAGCGAACATTACGTATGGCGGTATTAGCGGAACATATAATAATATGCAAGGCACCGTAGTTAAGGGCGAGTTTGATTATTTCAGAGGGAAAATAATTTGTTCGAATGCAGCTATCAGCGCGGGCGAATGTGCCGGTTATCTTCCGGTTACGCCGGATGTCGGCAGCAACTCCGATAAAATCAGCTCTTACGACTTATACCTGACGGGTTCCCAGGCTATTAGCCTTTTTTCCTATCCTATGACCTTCGGGCTTACTTTCGGCATAGGCGGACCTATATCGTCAGGTCATTACGACATGACGTATTATTCGCAGGTTCAAAACACAAGGACTATATTCGGCGACGTACTGGGTTCCAACTGGCAGACGATACAGTTTAGCGCTCCAGGAGTAGGATATATGTGGAGCAGTAACGGTCCATGGGCGCTTGGTACGAACCTTGCCAATAAATACGGCATTATGGGAGATTTAACCGAGCATTTAAGCGGGAGCAACGACGTTAAGGAATCTCTTGTATATATGAGCTGGCTTAAGACATCGTTAACCGAGCCGGGAGCATCGACATCTACAGAAATGTTTGGCGGCCATGAGATAGGCACCGAGTTCGACCTTAACGTTACGCATCACTTTAGTAAAACGCTTGCATGGCAGGCATGGGGAAGCTATGTATGGACGGGTTCCGGAGTTAACAGTTTTGGTCCAGCTGCCGGCATTTCAAGCGAAAGCGATGCAGCACATAAAGACGTAACGGCTTTAGGAACTGCCATTATCTGGAACTTCTAAATTTAAAGGCCTAGAAGACTTAAATTAGTATTAATAAAGAATTCCCAAGCGTTTAGTTTTGGGGATTCTTTATTAATTAATATTTTTAATTATAAACTTATAGATTGATTTTTTTTTAATAAATTAAGAAAACGAATGCTCGTTTTAAATATTGCGCAAGATATTTTTTAATTTAAACTTAGGAGGATGTGTTGTGCCAGAGAAAAGGCTTTCTTTTTTGAAAAGAAAAAGTTATCTTTCTTTACTTTCTATATTTGCGGCTTTAGGGTTGTTAATTGGATCCTCGGCTCTATTGTCCGGCTGCGGCGCCGGCGGGAGGAGCGGGCCGACAAGCCTCCCCACGCCTACTTTTAATCAAATGGTAGCAGGGGCTGCATATACGGCGGAAAACGTACCTATAATACTCCCGATTGCTCCCAATCCAACCCCAGCCAACTCTCTTTACACCGATGTCGAGGACGGCAATCCCGAAAACTATTATATTTTAGATGTCAGGGAGCCATCTGATTTTAATGGAATGGGCCACATACCGGGCGCAGTTAATATTCCGTTGCAGACTCTTTTTTGCGGCGGGGCTTCCGCTCCTTATTTGAGCCTTCCCAAAAATCAGACAATAGTCGTTGCATCTTATGCCGGTATGTCGCAGGCAATGGCAGGAATGATATTAAGCATGATGGGTTATAAAGTAGAATTGTTAAGATTCGGTATGTCTTCGTGGAACCAGAGCACTTATGGTTTTACGCCTTCAAGCAGTAGCGGGGATCCGGCTTATGCTCTTCACTTTACGCCCCAGAACGTTTCAACTCCGGCTCCTAACGATTACAGCACTTATCCAATAACATCGGCTTTTGTCAGCCAACTGGCTTCAGATGCTTGCACGGCATTAAATCCTAACGGTTACGGTTCACAAGCGCCGTCTAACCCCGGAACCAGCGGAGCAGCGTCTGCTTTTAACCAGTATAACGACCAGTACAGTAATCCGACTAATACTACCGGTTTGGTAGGAATACCTATGATAACCGCCGACCAACTTAATACTGAATATATTACCGACGGTAATCCGGATAATTATTATATTTTAGACGTAAGGACAAATGCTACTTTTAATAATAGCGTAAAGGCGCCAGGACAGCAGGTAGGGCATATCCCCGGCGCTCATAATATGCCTATTACCGATATTTTTACTCCACAGTATTTGCAGCAGCTTCCGACGAATCAGCCTATAGTCGTTATGTGTTATACCGGCAACTGGCAGTCGCAGGTGGCACCTGTGTTAAAAATACTTGGTTATAATGTTATTGAATTGCGATTTGGAATGTCCTCATGGAATGCGGAGAACTACTTGCTTGAGCCTGAGAGCAGCGTGCCAAAGAACTATCCTTTATTATAAAGGAACTCAAGAGAAAAGAAAATAGAAAATTTAAGCAAATCATGTATGTATATAAAGGAGGAGAAAAAGATGGAGAAAGGGATTAAAGTTAAATTAGCCGGTGCCTTAATGTTTTTTGCTTTGTTAATAGCGATATCGATTGGGATTTTCTATCCGTTAAAAAATTCGTCCGCCGCAACATACAAAAAAGACGGCGTCGGAGTGAGCCTATACGGGTATTATGCAGGAAAGGCATACTGGTCTATGAATCAGGACCAGTATTTCAATTCTTTATCTCAATATCCAAGTAAAAATACGTTTGATGTATTATTTCAGTCAATCAGGCTGTTTTCTAAAATAAGTTACGGTCCTAAAACTTTTTATGATGAGCCGCTTGCGACTGTTTTTTTTGAAGCCGACCTGACGAACAACTATAATGGGATAAGCAGTTATTATGGAAGTAACGGTTGGGACATTTTGGGATATACCCCCGCTCCTGCGGGTTTTAACCACGATTTCAATACTTTTGGATTAAAACAGGCTTATTTGCGGTTTATGACGCCGGCAGGCGCATTTCTTTTCGGAAGAATGCCGGTATATCTGGGTCTTGGAATTGCCATGAACACAAATGCCGATGCTGTAGGCGACTATTATCCGATTAACGGAAATTGGTCTATATTCGGCGGTGTTTTATTCGGAAACGAAACCTATGCGGGAACGAGTGGTTATGGATATACCGCATCAGGCGCTGTTTATCCGCAAGACAATCCGGATTATACCCATATGCAAATGGGAACGATGCCTATTGCCGCATTAACACTTGGAAATCCCATAGATAACATTACTGGTAGCGCATGGATTTCGGAAGCCCATCTTAACCAGTGGGGAGCATATATGCAGCCTGCTCTTACTGGTTATGAGGAAGGGGTGGGGGAAGCGGTTTCTACATTGACGGCGCCTGCTACTACCGTATCCCAAAATCCGGAATATCCGACCCTCAATATAACATTCGGCGGTTTGAGCGCCACATATTCGAATAACGGGACGGTTATCAGCGGGGAATTGGATTATTTTGACGGAAGCGTAGTTCCTTCTTCGGGGCTTGCGTCAGAAGCCGTGACGCCTCTTTCCTCCGTTGCAACCGTTTACAATCAAAACGGAACGCCTAACGTAAATCTTCCTTCTTCCGTAATTACGCCCCTTCCGGTTTACAGCGCCGGCGGAAAGGACAAAATAAATTCGTGGGATATTTATTTGACGGCGCAGACATTGCTTAATACTCCGTATTTTCCGCTGACTGTAGGCGGAAAATTTGGCGCAGGCTCGCCTATTTCGGCAGGCCATTACGATTTTACGTACTATTCCCAGCTTGAAAATAATTCGACGTTTTTCGGTGACGTGATAGACGGTTATCAGGCTATTCAAGTTAACGCTCCGGGCCTTGCCTATATGTACGGACCTCTTCCCATGAGCACCGACCTTGCCAACAGGGATATCCTAATGGGCTATATTAAGGAGAATTTGTCTAAAGGCAATACCCTCAGGGAATCCGTGATTTACGCAAGGTGGGCAAAAACTAACCTAAGTATAAACGGAACGAATTACCAGATGTTTGGCGGGCACACTATAGGAACGGAATTAGATTTGAACTTTACTCATAAGTTTTCTAAGACAATGAGATTGAAAATGTGGGCAAGTACAGTGATAACCGGCAACGGGTTAGATAGTTTCAGTTATCCGCTGCAGTCGGTTGGGGAAACAAATCCGGCGCCTACATCCGTTCCGCCATACTCGTACCATAAAAACATATATGCTCTCGGTTCGGCATTCGTATGGGCTTTCTGATGAAAAAAGAGTATAGCTTTTTAATTGCATATTCGTAATATGAAAAACGGTAAGAAGACTTCTATAATAATAAGCGCATCTTTGCTTTTTGCCGTTTTAATATCGTGTTTTGCGTCGTATTATATATATAAATTTAAAAAAAAAATTGAGATCGAAAACTTCAGGGTCGGAAGATCTCCTTACGGTATGGCCGTATCGCGGAAAAACGGCATTTATGTTGCGATAGGCGGTTTTAATAATGTTATAGAGCTGAATGGTACAGGGAAGATAGTTAAAAATTTTGCGGCAAATTGGTCGCCCTCGGGCATAGTTATCGGTAAAAACGGCAGTATTTATGTGACTACCGGAATGGGTTACCTTGTAAAATTTAATAATGCCGGCAGGTTTTTAAAAGATGTTTTTACGGGGATAACCTCGGCCGGCGTTGCAATAGGTCCCGGCGGCGATATTTATGTTGCCGCAATTCATTCCGGACATATAGTAAAATTAAACCGTTCGCTGAAAATATTAAAGATATTTCCAGCCGGAAAGTCAACCTATACCGTGGCCTTGAATAAGGCAGGCGATATTTATGTTGCTAATTTTTTAAAAAAAGGGACAATAACGGAGTTATCGCCAAATGGAAAGGTTTTGTCCGTTTTCAGGGCAGGCAGTAAGCCCGCGGGCATGGCTATAGGCAAAAATGGCAATATCTACGTTACGGCATATCATCCCGGCTTGGTGATGAAATTTACGAAAGACGGCAAGTTTATAGGCAAGGTCGCTTTAAAAGGCAGCCCTTACGCCATCGCTTTAAGCACGACCGGGACAATATTTGTCGCATGCGTAGATTCCAATTATGTTTATAAATTGAGCCATAGCGGAAAGGTACTTAATAAATTTAAAACAGGGAAGTGGCCTAATTATGTTGCCATCGATAAAACCGGCAACGTCTGGGTGTCGGACATTGCTTCCGGCGAGGTGACTGAGATTAAGAATATTACGAAGGGGAAAGAGTTTTTCCCCTACAAAGGACCCGTATGGGAAACAAGTTTTTAAAATTCTTATTACAAAATTTCAATAAAACCCGGAGTTAAACCTTCGGGTTTTTATTTTTACTGCCATATTTAGCAGGATTTTATTATTTGCATCCGCAGATAATAATTTGACCTTTAATATTATTTATTTTAAGGGAGGTTAATTTATGAGCAAGTATTTTTTGTTTACGGTTGCGGGGATATTAATCGCAATTCCGGTTATAGTTCTTGCCGTTGTGCCGCTTTACAATCATACTAATCCCATTTTTCTGGGCATACCCTTTTTTTACTGGTTTCAGACGGTATGGCTCGTAATAGCGGCTGTTTTTTACTCTTTTGCTTCCTTGCTGATTTCAAAGGTAAAAGGAGGCGATAAATAATGTCTAATACATCTATAATAATAATAGTTTTTACCGTTCTTTTCTTATTATTCACGATAATCGGCTTTTGGGCGTCTAAGTGGAGGGCTGGGGACCTTAATCATTTGCACGAATGGGCATTGGCCGGCAATAAGGTGGGAACTTTTCTGATGTGGTTTCTCGTAGGCGCCGATATATATACGGCGTACACCTTTATCGCCGTTCCTTCCGGCGTTTTTGCAAAGGGGAGCATATTCTTTTTTGCCGTTCCTTACGTTATGGCTACCTTTGGAATTGCAATGCTAGTAATGCCGAGCCTCTGGAAAGTTTCCAAAGATAAAGGCTATATTACCGCCGTCGATTTCGTAAAAGATAAGTTTAATAGCAGGACGCTTGCGGTGCTTATAGCTCTCACCGGAATAGTCGCCGAACTGCCTTATATAGCGCTTCAAATAGTCGGAATGAAAGCGGTGCTTCAGGTTATGCTGCTTCCATTCGGAGACGTAAAGACCATAAGCGAAACGGCGCTGCTAATTTCCTTTATAATACTTGCCATATTTACATACTGGAGCGGAATCAGAGGGGCGGTTCTGACCGCCGTTATGAAAGACGTAATAATTTTAATTACTGTTGTAGTTATAATTGTTTTCGTGCCGTTAGCTTACGGAGGTTTTTTTCACGCGTTTTCTGCTGCGGGACATATCGGGGCGATGAAGAAGCCGCCTGTGGATTACGCTACCCTGCCGCCAGTGCTTGTCAACGGGTATATAAGCCTGTTTATTTTAAGCGCGCTTGCGCTTTATCTGTATCCCCATGCTATTAACGGCGTACTCAGCGCCAAAAGCGCAAAAAGCGTGAGGCTCAGCACCGCGCTTCTTCCGCTTTACGGTATCGGACTGGCATTTTTAGCACTGTTCGGGGTGTTAATCTATGCGGTACCGGCAGCCGTTAGAACGGTCGGCGGCAACGGGATACTTGTCGTTCCCGCTTTAATCCAGTCAACTATGCCCCCATGGTTTACCGGTTTTGCTTTCCTCGGCATATTTATCGGCGGATTGGTGCCTGCGGCGATTATGGCGATATCGCAGGCAAATCTTTTAACCAGAAATATAATAAAAGAGTTTAAGCCGGATTTAAGTCCGGCTTCGGAAGCTAAAATCGCAAAGTGGTCGTCGGTAATTTTTAAATTTCTCGCCCTTGGTTTTGTTTTTTTAGTTCCGGAGACGTATTCCATACAGCTTCAACTTCTTGGAGGAATACTTATAGTCCAGACCCTTCCGCCTGTTTTTATCGGTTTATATACGAAATGGCTGAATAAAAATGCCCTTATAGCGGGCTGGTTCGTCGGGACGGTTTCTGGCATATACTTTGTATTGCAGGCTAATGCAGGACACGCAATCGTAACTACCTTTATGAAAACGCCTTACGGTCTTCTTTACGTCGCTTTGGTAGCTCTTTTGTTAAATCTTGCGGTAACGGTTCTGTGGTCGGCTGTCGCCGGCGCGCTTAAAGCGCCTGAAAAGCAGCGGCCTGCATAATTCCGTCATATAATATTGCGTATAATACGGCGCATGCCTGCATGCGCCGTATTATATTTTATTTTTTATCTTAAGCCCTGCTTCCTTTTATTAAGGAAGCAGGGCTTTTGTCATGTCTTTAATTCACCGACAGAAATAGACACCCTTTTGCGAAATTAAATATCAAAGTATGGATAGAATTAAAATATGCCTTGTGGTAAAATTTTAGAAATGAAGGATTTTTTTAAAAATTTAAGCATTAAATGGAAAATATTAATAGGCGCGTTTGCAATTTTTTTCTTCACTATATTTATAAGCGACGGGATATTTCTTTTTACGATTTATAAAACGCTGTCTTACAGGAATTATGTAAACGACGAAAAGCTTGCAGACAGCCTGCTTCCCGAAATAGGTTATGCCCTGCATTCTAATGACATTTATTACATCAAGCGGTATCTGAATTATGATATAAAAAATTATAAAACGATAAAGGGCGTGGGTCTTTATAGTTTAAAAGGGAAATTAATAACGCGGGGCGGCAGTCTGATTAATAAGGCTTTCTCGCCGCGGAACGATTATAGTTCCTTAATTAAGAATAATAGCAATTTTCATGGATTGATAAATAACGTAAAAAATATCGAAGCGCAATTTACGCTGATGGGAACCCATTTTTACGGAAACGAAGAATACGAAGAATCAGGTAAAGATTATCCCGTTATAATTAAGAAAGTTAAATATGACGGGAAAAATTTAGGATTTGCAGCCATAGAATTTAATTTAAAAAGGGAAATTATATCTACGGATAGCAGGGTTTTTTGGGTCGGCGTCAGGTTTATGGCAATCGCTTCATTTTTTGTGGGCGCAGGGCTTCTTATTTTTTATTATATATCGAATATTATAACTATGCCTATATCCGAAATAAAAGAAAATATAAAAAAGATGAAAGAAGGGGATTATAATATAAGATTCGATAAAAGGTTCAACGACGAGATAGGGAGCGTTATGGACGCATTGGAGTCGATGGCCGACTCTATAAGAGAATATGCCGTAAAAGTCGAATTGATAAACAAGGAAAAACAAGAGCTGAACTGTATGGCGATTATGGGCGAATTATCGGCAAACATAGCGCACGAGGTTAAAAACGCCATATATGTGATTTCTTCGGCAAACGAGTATATATCGCAAGAAACTAAGAATAAAATAGTGTTGGAATTTATCGGCATAATAAACAACGAAGTTAAGCGGCTGAATAAGATGTCGGTCGATTTTTTGAGCTTTGCCAAACAAAGGAACCCTGAATTGATTGCGACAGATATAAATAAAGTTATCGACGATGCGGTAAGAATATTAAAATTCGAAGCCGAGAGCTTAAAAATTGCATTAATTCAAGAAAACGGACCTATTCCGGAAATACATGGCGACCAGGAAATGCTTAAACAGGTCGTATTAAATTTAATTATTAACGCTATCGATAAAAAATATCAAACAAATAACAAATTTATCAAGGTGAAAACATACTTAAAAGAAGGCAGCGTCAATATAGAAATCGAAGATAACGGCGAAGCCATAGCGGAGGAAAATATCGAAAAAATATTTAAGCCTTTTTTTACTACGAAAAATAACGGCTCCGGACTCGGTCTTCCTATTTCCATGAGGATTATTAAGCTTCACGGAGGCAATATCACGGTTTCAGACGGAAACGGCGCCGGCACCGTTTTTATTATAACCGTACCGGTAAATTTTCCTAATTAAATGATTGAATTAAGAAAATAATTAGCCCGGATTAAATAAATGAACGATATTAATAATAAATTGCTTTTAATAGACGACGAAAAAAATCTTTTAAGAGTTGTAAGCCTGAACCTTTCAAAGTACGGTTTTTTAGTTGATGCCTCCGATAGCGCCGAAGAGGGTTTAAATCTGTTCTATAAAAAGCGGCACGGCGTTATACTCTGCGATTTAAGATTACGCGGTATGAGCGGCATAGAACTTTTGACTAAAGTAAGAAGCGTGGATAAAAATACCGTATTCATCGTAATTACGGCGTTTGGAACGATTAAGCAGGCGGTGGAAGCCATGAAGCTTGGAGCGGATGATTTTATATCGAAGCCCGTAGATATAAACGGTCTTGTGGAAAATCTCGGAATAATCAGGAGGCGAAAAAGTAACGCGAAAATAAATTATACCGGAGAAGATTTTAAAGATAAAGATTTGGAAGAAATTTTCGAAGATTTTATTTTTAACAGCAGCAATATGAAGGAAATTCTAAATGAAATCATAACCGCTTCCAATTCCGTTTCCAATGTATTAATAACCGGCGAAACCGGCACCGGTAAAGAGGTGATGGCAAAAATTATTCACATCTTATCAAAACGAAAGGGTGTGTTTATACCCATAAATTTAAGCGCGTTTCCGGAGGGGCTTATGGAGAGCGAACTTTTTGGACACGAAAAGGGTTCGTTTACCGGAGCCATGCAGAGCCAGAAAGGCAAATTCGAAATGGCGAATGACGGAACGCTTTTTTTGGACGAAATAGGCGATATACCGCCGGCCATGCAGGTTAAGCTTCTAAGAGTGGTTCAGGATAAGGAATTTTCAAGGCTCGGCTCAAATGAAAAGGTATCCCTTAATTCAAGGATTATATGCGCTACTAATATTAATTTAGAGGAAGCCGTTATCGAAAAAAAATTCAGGGAGGATCTTTTTTATAGAATAAATGTCCTGCATTTTAAAATTCCGCCTTTAAGAGAAAGAAAAGACGATATTATTCCATTAGCTAATTTTTTTGCTAAAAAATACGGCTTTATCAATAAAAAAAATATAAAGGGAATATCCGAAGATGCTTTAAACATTTTGATAAATTATAGATTTCCGGGAAATATAAGGGAACTTGAAAATATTATCGAAAGGGCAGCCGTCGTTTCGACTTCGGATATTATAGAGCCTTTGAATTTGCCAAAATCCTTATTATATTCGAAAAACGGCGAACCTGCTGTCCATAACAATGCCGGCAATTTAAATATTTTTGAAAACGGCGGCAGAAGCCTTAACGACATCGAGATAGGACTGATAAAAGATGCTTTGAAAAAAAATAATTATAACCAGACGAAGGCCGCCGCCGCTCTTGGCATCACCAGAAAGGTTTTAATAACGAAAATAAAGAAGTATAGTCTTAAAAAAAAATAATATTGTTCCAAAATGGACAATTATCATTTCTTTAATTGTTCCTTTCTGGACACATTTTATCGTTTCTCCCGGAAATATGGAATTTTAACTGGTTTTATTTTGGCATTATTTTTGCAGTGACTATATAATAATATAATACAACGCAAATAAAATAAAATATATCAAAACAGTAAAAGCTTTATATGTGAACCAAAATTGCCGATAGAAACGTTTAAGCGGGAATCAGGCTAAACTAATTATAATATAATTTATAATTTTCTGCCGGCGATTTTTTATTACAGGGAGGCATTTATGGGTTTAGGTTTAAATATTACTTATGCGGTAGCTCTTTTTGGAGGCATTCTTGCTTTCTTTTCGCCATGCATAATTCCATTGATACCCGGTTATATTTCGTTTATCAGCGGGGTCAGTATCGAAAATTTGGTTTCCGGCAAAAGAAGCTATAAAAACATTATAAGCGTTTTTGCGGCATCCGTTTCTTTCGTTGCCGGTTTTTCGCTCATATTCGTGGCGTTTGGAATAGGCTCCGAAACTATTTTTGGAAGGATGTTGAAAACGCATATTTCTTTGGTCAGAATAATAGGCGGCATTGTAATAATTATTTTCGGACTATATTGCCTCGGTGTTTTTAAGATAAATTTTTTAAGCAGGGAAGTTAATTTTCTTCCATGGAAGAAAAAGGGCGGAATTATAATAGGTTCGTTATTTCTAGGCATTGCCTTTGCAGTCGGTTGGACGCCGTGCATAGGCCCCATCCTTGCTTCTATTCTTCTTTACACCTCTATGGGCGCATCGCTCGAAAAATCGGTAGAACTTTTATCCGTATTTAGCTTAGGGCTGGGGATTCCGTTTATTTTAACGGGCCTTTTTATCACTTATTTCATGAATTTTTTTAAAAAAATTAAATCGCATTTGAACTTATTTTCTATAATTTCTGGAATATTTTTAATCTTAATGGGAATACTTACGATGACGGGTAATTTTGAGGGATTTTCGCAATATATTATAGGAAAATTTTGATTATTGATATTTTTGTGATATTATAAAAAATAAAAATTTAAATACAAAAGATCAAACAAAAGAACAAGGAATGCCTGTTCATGAAAACATCATACTTTTTGTAATTACTATTGGAGTAGTCATGGCATCT
>DAHVNW010000060.1 GCA_027319095.1 bacterium
GCGAACATTCTTTTTAACGCATGCTTCATCATAGTAAAACCTTCAGCTTCAAATCTCCTGCGTGCCGATGCAAGACCATATTCTTTTATCTCTTTTATAAGTTCTTCTGTCATATCCAGCACTTCGGCTACGACGACCCGCCCTTGTATTCCTGTATGCCCGCACTTATCGCAGCCGCTTTCGTTTCTAAGCTTAATATTTGAGTGGGCTACACTTAAAATCTCGGCTAAGTCTAAATCCAATAAACTTTCGTTAAAATCTTTTTTGCAATTATCGCAAAGCCTCGGCAGAAGCCTTTGTCCGACTAACACGTTTAATAATTTTTCGTCGTATAAATCGTTTTTATCCAAACCGAATCTTTCAAGCCTTAACAATATAGCAAATACGTCTATCGCATGAATCGTCGACCACATCTGATGTCCTGTTATAACTGCGTCGAATGCGGCATTAGCGGTAGCGGAATCCCTTATTTCGCCGACCATTAGGATATCCGGATCGCTCCTCATAGCCACCCTTAAACCTTCGGCGAACTTAGACTCCCTTTTCTCGTCCGTACCCGCATTCAAAACAGGAAGCTGTTTTGCGCCCATAATAGGATACTCCGGAGGATCTTCTATCGTATAAATAGCTTTATCCGGATACATCATCCATTGAAATTCTAATGCTCTTTTAAGGGCGGTCGTTTTACCCGAACCTGTGGGTCCGGAAAATAAAACCATACCCTGAGGCTGCCTTGCGGCTTTAGTTAAAATTAAAGCCTGCTCGCTAGTATAACCGTATTCTATAAAAGTCTTCAGTCCGAGTTCCAACGAGCCTTTTTGTTTAAACAAGGCGTCTTCTATAATTTTTCTGCTTATAAATCTATTATTCACCAATACATCGCCGAGTTTTAAATACTGTCCTTTATTTTTTAATTCATCTTGTATTCTAAGCGCGGTATTTAATGTCTCCTCCGTTATTGCTCCACTTTTCAGTAAAATCTCCCCTATTTTTATTGAATGTGATTTCTGATTTTCATATGCGTAAAGAAAACGTAATACCATAAAATACCCGTTTAGGATAGGACCCCTTTGAATTCTGATAGACGAAACATTTTCCGGCAAAACATTAGAGTCGTCGAAAGAATGAATCTGACCAGCCTGATATTCGTTTTCTAAATAAGATACATCCGCGGTAGTAATATTTTGATAAATAGAGCGCATAATAGACTTGCCCTCCTCATGCGAGAGCTGCTGATACAATTCTAATCTGCCGTGAACGCGGAAAAATACGTTGCTATAACCATCTTTAAAAGTTGTTATGTGAATATCGCTGGCACGTCTTGCAGCCGCCGTGCCGAATATTTTTTTATAAATATTAATAATGCGGCTGTCTATAGTGCCGTCTTGAGAATTAGAACCTACGTCTATTTTAATAGACTGGAGCTCTTCGGCGGTTTTAACCGACACTTCTATACTGCCTACAGCTTGCTCGTAAGATTTTTTAAAACTTAAAAATAAAGGATTGGAACGATACGCGTTCAAAACGTATATTTTATTTCCGTCTATCCTTATGCCGGCAGATATCTCTTCTGGAATATTAATCATGCCATGCCTCCGCAACTACATTTATCCGCTCGCTTAAAGGAAGTCCTGTAATTTTAATGCTTTCAATTCTGAACGTCGGAATAGTAAAAAAAACAGGAATCATTTTTAAACTATTTAAATTTAAAGTAACCATAAATTTATCTCCGGCATTAGTTACGCTTCCGTTTATATTAAATTCCTGCATATAACCGTAAATAAGTTTTAGTACATCGTTTTGATTTAAAAGCTTACGGAACTTTACGGGAACGGGAAGACTAAAACTAATATTTTTAGAAACCTCCAAACCGTTTTGGCTAATGCTGCCTTTAGGCATTATAAGAGTCGTTCCAAACGACTGCTTTTTATAAGTAACCAAAATATTATTAGCAGCGCATGAAAGACTCACCGCTTTCCAACCGTAAAAAGAGCCTGGCAAAGAATTTAATTCTTTTTCGCATTTATATAAAACTAAATTAGGTTTCGGCATAAGTTTATATTGCGGAATTTTTACAACGGTTTTTTTCACGAATATCTTCGGCACAAATACCTTAGGTTTTATTTGCGTTATATGCCTGTGATATAAATATAAAATAAAAGCAGAGATTAATAAGCCTATAATAAAGATAAATACGGTATTGAATTTTTTATTTACGGTTAAAACATAGTTTCCGTTCGAAGTTAAAAGAGATTTTAAATCTTCGAGCGTTCCTTCTTCTATTATGCTGTCCCAGTCGCCGATTGAAATCGTCTCCGCAAACACTCTATCGATTTCTTCTTTAGTTCCTAAAACGTCTCCGTCGGGTATAATCGCCTGATTATCTCTAACGGCGATCAGCCAGTATAAATTGTCTTCTATATGAAATACCCCTAACCACGGCTCTTTTTTAACACTAGCGACATTTGAAGCCAAAGAGTACAATTTTTTATATTTACCGTCGTCTAAATCTTCCGAATGGCCTATATTGATCATTCCCGCAAGATTTCGTACGCAATAATACCCGCTCTTGAATTCTTTTATTTTCTCTTTAATATTGTCGGCAGCCGACAACGTCTGCCATGAAAGCCCCGCATAATAAGATTTACCGGCTATATTAATTATTCTCATCGTACACCACCTGATTGCGTCCGTTTTCTTTAGCTTTATAAAGGTTATTGTCCGCTATTTTTATTAATTCGTCCTTTTGTATGCCTTTACGATAAAAACTTACGCCTATTGAAATAGTTATTTTTTCTATACAGTTATATTCTAATTTATTTAATTTTTTAGCTAACTTTACCGCCCCGTCTTTACTATCTGAAGTCAATATAACGAACTCCTCTCCGCCAAAACGAAAAAACATATCTAGATTTTTTCTAATATTTGCTTTAACGGTATTCACTACGGTTTTTAGTACTTTATCGCCGACGTCGTGGCCGTAAGCGTCGTTAAATTTCTTAAAATGGTCGATATCGATTATCATAAACGAAAAACCTATATTTTGATTTTTTGCTTCCTCGTAAATTCTATTGAATACGTCGTCGAAATGCCTTCTGTTATATATTCCCGTCAAAGGATCCACGATACTCGTCTGTCCTGCCTTAGAAGCTCTTAAGAACTCCATATCGGCCTGTTCTTTAAGCCTTTTTCTGTCGTCTATAAGTTTATAAATATAAACCGCATTTATTATAGACGTTAAAAGCAAAACGTCGAAAACAGGATTTAAATAGTGCTTAGGCGCGTACATTAGATATATCACCGCCATTATTAAATTTAATAATAAGATAACCATTTACATCGATAAAGATAAATTAACTACTTTATTGTTTTTTTCTAATGCGACGCCTTTCGGACTAATCATTAAGCACTTATAACCTTCATAGTTCATGCCAACTCTCATCGAAACGTTACGTTTGCCAAACGCAATAATCGCCGTGTTTTTAGTAACTGCCACCAAAGAAATATTTGATAAAGAAGTATTATTGATAACCCCGCTTCCTGCGTTATTTAGACTATTTATCTCCTGTTTTAATCTTGCGATTTTAAGCCTCTCGCCGAGTTCGTTAACTCTGCTATTAAATTCCATCATTTTTTTAATGCTTTTAAGGGGCATAGGGGGTACCTCCGGAACGGTCGATATTTTATCCCCGCCGGCGTCGCCTTTACTTTTCTTAGCTGAATTCTTTTTCTTAACAAGTCCCGTATTAACGGTTTTTAAAGCTTCCGGCGTAACGACGCCAGGCTTTGTTTGAACAGGTTTACCTGAAACGGTGGGAAACGAAGGGGACTCATTAAATATATGTTTCGTCTGTTTCTTCGGAAAAAAATTAGCATGCCTGATTACTGGTCCCTGTTTAAAAAAAATACCTTTTAAGATAAATACTAAGGCGACTACAATAAACGCTAAAGCGATTATTGCAATTAATTTTTTATTATTAAGCTTATTACGCCGCCTTTTAGGCTGTTCCGATGTATTGTTTAATTCAGAGTCCTTTTGCTCTTCGCTAGTTTTAGATTCGCTATCATTAGGTATAAAATCATCTTCAATATCGTTAATTTTATTCTTATCGTTAAAAATATTCATATCTCCTCCTTATTTTACGATTACCGGCGTTATTAATAGAAATAACTCATTATTGGTTTTTTGCATCTGCCCGCCGGAAAATAAATATCCCAAAATAGGAATATCGTCCAAAATCGGTACACCTTCCGTATTTTTATTATAAGATTTATACTGCAGAGCGCCGACCAAATCTGTTTTACCTGTCGGTACGCTTATAGTAAAACTAACCGACTGCGTAGATACGTCTGGAACGGATACCCCGCCGGATAATTGCGTATAGCCCGTTATGGTATTCAAAATTAATTGAACGCTAATATAAACCTTACTTCCAGAAACTTCGGGAGTATATACTACGTCTATGCCGGACGTCGCTTCTCCTATTTGCGGAGTGGACTGCGCCGTAGAACCTAAAGCGCCTACGGTAGTCACTTGGTTCCCTATCGAATAAGGTACGGCGCCTATATTATTTAAGGTTCTCGTTTCCCCGCTTAAAACTTCCAAGCGGGTTTGATTTACTATATTGACTTTCCCAAAATTATTTAAAGCGTTTATAACCGCCTGCGTACCCTGCCCATTATTAAATGTAATATTGTCAGAACCGGCAAGACTATTCGTCGGCGTATTAGATAAATTTATACCTAAAGAACTTGCAGCGCCAAGATAATGTCCCATATCGGAATATAAATTACTCCAATTTATGCCATAATTATAGCCGGAAGAAAGTTCTACGTTAATAACTTTCATCTTAACGAATACAACCTTCTTCATCCTTTTAAATATACGTTTAACATACTTTTTAACAAGCTCTACTTTTTTTACTTTTCCTCTAACGACTAACGTCTGCATTCTTGCAGAAAACATAACTGAGGATTTTTTCCCCATAACGGATTTTATGGTCTTAAGAAACTTCTGGAAAAAAGGCGTGCTAATATTAGAAACATCTTCCGTAGCATACCCGCCGATAGAAGCAGTACTGCCGCTACCCATAGTAGTCGAGGTCGTTGAAGTACTGCTTGTCGCCCCCGTGTTACCGGACATGCTCTGGCTTCCATTTTGACTACTAGAACCAAGGCTGGCAGACACGGTATTAAGTAGCGGCGTAAACGGCAAATGAAACGTCGCGGTTTCAACATCGTTAAGTATTAATCTACCGCCTGAATATTTATAATTAAAACCGTACACGTCTTTAATATATTTCAAGACGTCTATTAACTTTGCATCGTTAAAATCCACAAACGCTTTATATTTACTATCACCTATAAGCTCAATAGTTTGATTTATCTGCCCCGAAAGAAGAAACTCAAGCTGCTCAATAGTAACGAAACCTTTTACGGTAACCTTCTGATCAGCAACGCTTTTAGGGATTACCGGATTTATTATAGTAACCGTTCCAGCAAAGGAAGTTTTAGAAATAATTAAAACAAGCGCTATAAATACCAAAATTAAAGCCGTATAAGCCAAAATCTGCATAGCCTTTAATTTTTTTAATAAACTATCCATGAATCCTCCTTAAAATTACCTTCACCCTCTTAGTTTTTAAATTTACCGTAGTATTTTCCCCTTTCCCGCTAAACAATTTGGAGAGCAGGACCGCAAAATTATACCTGCCCTTTAAATTTACTTTTTTTGCCAAGTTTACGCCTTTAGTCGTAAAAACATAACCGGTATCGTTCGAGACGTCCTGCAGGACTTTCCACAAAGGCCTACCCTCGAAGTCCACCGTTAAAACCGGCAGACCGTTAGTCTTGCCGACTATGCGAGCGACGAAGGGAGCTTTTACGACTTTCAGTTTTTCTTTAAATTTTACCGGAACCGCTTTTTGGAAATGAAAAGCGCTCACCTTTTTAGTAGCGGCGGGGGCTCCATATCCCGCCGCTTTTGTGGTTGAGGAGGTGTTTACGGAAACTTTAGGAAGCGGATTATGCCTTAGAAAT
>DAHVNW010000061.1 GCA_027319095.1 bacterium
TATAATCCCATGGAAGATATACAAAATATTTTTAATTTGACGGATATTGTTTTATTTTCTACCTATTTGCTGCCCACCCCCGTTCCTTCCCCTTCCGAGTGGTGGTATTATTGTCTTGAACATGGTCAGCATATTTCTTTTTTTTCATTAAAAAGCCTTGAGTTTATTGCAAAACGATGCGGATATTTTTTTATCTCTAATGGTTCAAATTTACATATATTTTCAAAAAAAAAAGTATCAAAAAAAATTTTTCTTTTAGCAAAGACAATAAGAAAATTCAGGATGAGCCGGATGTTTTACAACGGTTCTAAAGCGTTTAGCGATATGAATAATATCATACTTAAAATGGGGAAAATGGACAAGGTATGAAAAAAGTTTTAATAACAGGTGTAAAGGGGTTTTTGGGTAGCAATATAGCAAATCATTTTGCCGCAAAGGGATACGAAACCTACGGTATAGGGCATAATAAGGTTTTTATTTCGGAAGAAAAAAAAATGAATGCGCTTGATTATTGGAAAGAGTCTGATATTACAGTTGAAGCCATTAAGAATATAGGCCAATTGTTCGATGTAATAATTCATTGTGGTAGCGGCAGTTCGGTAGGTTTTTCTAACGAGAATCCATATGATGATTTTAAAAAGACGGTTGTTGGAACGCTGGAAGTTCTAGAATATATGCGGCTTTACAATCCTTCGGCGCAACTTATTTATCCGTCAAGTCCGGCAGTGCAGGGAGAATATTTAGATATGCCAATTAAAGAGGATTTTATCGGAAAACCGATATCCCATTACGGTTTTCACAAAAAAATTGCAGAGGAGTTATGCTTGTTTTATTCAGAAAAGCATAGGATTACAACTAAAATTATTCGCTTATTTTCGGTTTATGGGATTGGTTTGCAGAAACAACTGCTATGGGATGCGTGTAAAAAATTTCTTTCCGGACAAAGCATGATTGAGTTTTGGGGTTCTGGAAATGAAACAAGAGATTTTATCCATATAGATGATGTTCTGTCTTTGATAGATATAACAATGCAAATGAATAATGATTTTATTATTTTAAATGGCGGTGGCGGGAAACGACATACGATTTTAGAAGTGGTTTTTGCTATAAAAGAATTAATTGGTTCAAGTTCTTCGTTTAGGTTTAATAATAAAATAAATACCGACAATCCATCTTATTATTGGGCCGACATAAGCAAGGCCACAGAACAAGGATGGATGCCAAAAAAAAATTTCAATAACGGTTTGAAAGAGTATACAGAATGGGTGAAAGTAATAATTTGATAAGGGTTGGGTTCATTATAGGTAACCTTTCAGAACGTTGGATGGGAGGATTAAATTACTTCAAAAACCTTTTATATGCCATTTCTGTTTTAGAAGATAGAAAAATAGAACCTGTAATTTTTTTAGGAAAAAAAACAGATAAAAAAATTAAAACTTTATTCGAACAATATGCCGAGGTTATAGAACATACAATTTTCAATAGAAAAAGTTTGCAATGGTTTTCTTGGAAAATCACTTACAAGGTTTTAAATTCGCATTTTTTTCTTGATCGGGTACTTAATAAATATAATATAAGCATTCTTTCTCATTCAGGAATAATGGGTTTGAAATCTTGCAAGAGTATTAATTGGATTCCTGATTTTCAGCATTTGCATTTGCCGCATATGTTTTCGAAAAAAGAAATAACCAGGCGAAATAAATATTTTATGAAGTTTGCGAAAAGAAGTGATGTTATAGTATTGAGTAGTAACGACGCATTGAAAGATTTTATTAATTTTGCTCCTGATTACGTAAATAAAGCGAAAGTTTTGCAATTTGTATCACAGCCGGATGAAGTATATTTTAAATTAACAGAAAAAGAAGAGTTACCTTTTAGAGCAAAATATGATTTGAAGGGGCCATTTTTTTATATACCAAATCAGTTTTGGGTACATAAAAACCATATAGTAGCTTTCAAGGCAATTAAAGTTTTAAAAAATAGAGATATAGATTTAACTTTAATATGTACGGGACACATAAATGATTATCATAACAAAACTTATTTTAAAGAATTAAAAAGTTTCATTAAATATAATAATTTGGAGAAAAACATCAAATTATTAGGGTTAGTGGATTATAAAGAAGTATTCAGTTTTATAAAGTTTTCAATGGCCGTTATTAACCCATCTCTTTTTGAGGGGTGGAGTTCAACTGTAGAAGAGTGCAAAAGTGTCTCTAAAACAATGATACTGTCGGATTTGAGTGTTCATAAAGAGCAATATCCGGGCGCCATATTTTTTAACAGAAAGAGCCCGGAACATCTTGCTGATACAATGGAAAAATTAATTATAGGGTATGATAATAAAGAAGAAGATAATTTTTCAATTGAAATTATTAAAAACAATCTTTGGTTAAGAACGCAATCTTTCGGAGAAAATTATCAAAAATTAATTTTAACGCTGAAAGATAAATTATTTTTCGGTTGTTAAGGGTGAGACTTAAAGTGCACCCGTTTGTCAATACTTTTTTATAGTGTTTCTTAGGTGGTTCAGTTCTGTTTTTTGTCTTTTTGTTTTAGCATTTTGAAATACTCCCCAAAAACTGGACTGAGGTCTAAGGTGTATGATAAATTATAAAAATCATACAAAGGGGAGAAAAAACGATGTTCAAGAACAAAAAGCATTACGATTCCAAATTCAAAGCCAAGGTAGCCCTTGAAGCGAAGCGGCCAAAGGAGATAAAACCATATCCCAGCTTGCCTCTGAATACGGCGTGCATCCGAACCAGATAGGCCAGTGGAAGAAGAAACTTGCGGCAGATTTACACAAGGTTTTCGAGTCCGCAAACAAGGGAGAAAAGGACCGGGACGAGACCGAGTCCGAACTTTGCAGGCAGATAGGCCAGCTTATAAAGTAGAATTGGACTGGCTTAAAAAAAAATCACAGGTACTGGATTTAAGGAGAAACGCGCGTTGATAGCCTTATCCCAAATACCCGTAAGAAGGCAGTGCGAACTCTTGGGCATTTCGAGTTCCGACTATTACTATAAGCCTGCCGGAATAGGCCCCTATAATTTGGAGCTTATGAATTTAAAGGAGGAATGTCGCATATGATAACTTAGCTATTATTTATTACATTACTGGTGCACTTTTACTCCGCGCGCGCGGTGCACTTTTATTTTGCCGTTGACAGGCAGGGGAAGATATCCTCTTCGGAAAAGTATCTTTCACCCTTTAAATTATATAAGGCCTGAAATCGTCCAATTTGGATTTATACGGCCTTTTCTTGATGACGTTTTTGTCCTGTTTCAATTTTCTCGTTACCGTCCTTCTGTTAAGTCCAGTTTGTTTCGCAATGTCCCTTATGGAATTGCCCTGCTTGAACAACGAATGCACCATGGAAAACTCCTCTTCGATTATCATGCTTAAAATCCCTCCAAATATATATATTGCAGAGATTTTAGCAATGAGTTAAAGTTAATGTAAATTAAATAAACTCAATTACTAAATTAATTTACGTTACTGTAAAATGCGACCCTTTGTCAATACTTTTTTTAGTACTTCTTAGGTGGTTCAGTTTTTGTTTTTGTTCTTTTGTCCTTAGTATTTAATAATAATATATTTATATATGTCTTTTAAGGGGTCTGGGGGATGTGCCCCCGGCATTAAGCCGTCGCATCCCTTAAGGACGATTCGCCGCCGTAATAAACCTCGTCCGGGGTTTTATAATTCAACGACTGATGACCCCTCTCGGAGTTGTAAAAATTAAAGTATTTTTCTATACCTTCTTTGGCTTCGGACAGGGTTTCGTATTTCTTTAAATAAATATCTTCATATTTTAAGGAACGGAAGAATCTCTCGATAAAAACGTTGTCCAGGGCCCTGCCCCTCGAGTTCATGGATATTCTTATACCGTTCTCTTTCGAGATATTCGTGTATTCCAGGGACGTAAGCTGGGAACCCTGGTCGGAGTTTAAAATTTCCGGGGTTCCGTATTTTTCTATGGCCTCCCTTAAAGGACGCGCGCAGAGTTCCACGTCCATTGTGTTCGATATGTTGTATGATAACGTCTTTCTGGACAACACATCTATTATGACGGAAAGAAAGGCGAAACCGATCTTTAGCTTCAAATACGTTATATCCGTCTCCCACAGCTGGTTCACGCGGGTTATCTCCACGTTCTTAAGGAGATAGGGATACTTCTCGTGCTCCTTGTTGGGGACAGAGGTATTTGGCTTCGGATACAATGTTTTGAGATTCAGTTTCTTCCTTATATTTCTCACCTTTTTTAAACCCGTAATTACGTTATTGTTTTTCAGGTCGTTATGGACCCTGCGGTAGCCGTAGAAGGGACGGGCTACGTAAATCTTTACTATTTCCTCCTCGAGGAAGGTCTCGTCTTTTGTTCTTCTTTCGTAATAAAGAGACGTCCTGTTCACGCCTAAGGCTTCGCACTGGGCTTTTAGGGAAAGCATGTGTTTTTTATCCACGAGGTTTTTTAAATGTTTGTCTTGAACAGCTGTTCGTACTTTTTTTTAAAAAGTCGTTCTCGATTTCTAATTTGCCGATCTTCTTGAAAAGCTCGGAAGGGTCGGGCTCTTCCTTTTTGTCCTTTTTAACTCCCTCGCCGAAAAGGACGGGGGCGTTAGATAAAAGCTGTTTCTTCCACTTGGTTACGAGGTTGGGATGCACCTCGAAAATGGAAGCTATCTCCGTTATCGTCCTTTCGTTCTTTAATGCTTCTAGCGCTACCTTGGCTTTGAGCTCCGAACTGTGCGACCTTCTTAGCGTCATTTAATGCTCCTCCATAAATTAAGGGTTAATTTAATTCTAATACTTTTTCAGGCAATTTGCACCGGATTAAATCCGGTAAAAACCACCTAAGAAAGTTGTCTTAATTTACGGGAGCATTATACTGGTGTACTTTTACATTGCCGATGTGGTGCATTTTAACATTGCCGATAACACACAGTCGGCTTATATCCGGAAAAATCGACGAATACTTTCTCTCCCATTTTATCGTTAAATCTCATAACCGGATTTAGAGTCTTTTTCCATCTGCCGTAATGGCAGCAGAACCGGGTATAGCGGTAACCGGCAGGATTGTCTTTTATATATTCCTCCCATAAAAGATAAAGGGTTACCTCTTGCCTTTTAAGCTCGGAATAGATATATTCCATATCCGGTATAACCTTCTTGGGTTCCTTCCGCAGTTTAAGGAACAGCCTGATTTTAATTTCCTCGTCGGCTAGAGAGACAAATTCGCCGTAAGTTATGTCGGATGATTTAAAGCGGCTTACGTAGAAGCTTACGGTAGAAATAGAAATATTGCAAGATGAAGCGATTTTTCTTACGCTAAAGCTCAGGTTGAATAATCTGATAATTTCTCTTACTGTTTTCACGGTCAGTCTCCTCCTTTTTCGTTTCATTTAGCTCCTCCTTAAAAATTAATTTAAAGAGAAGTTTACTATAGATTCGGATAAAAAGGATTAACCGCCGTTAGGGGCAGAGCAAAGATATGCCGGTAATTTAGTTTAAATTAGTGTTCGATTTGGAACGGAAACTCCGTTCGATTGGAAACGGAAAGCGTGTTTGGTTAAGAACGGAATATATATTTAAAGTTTATTTCCTTTTGTTTATTGATACGATGCAAAAATCTATGTACCGAAGACAACGAACCCTCGTATCCAAGTTTTTTAACCTCGTTATAAATACGCGTGCCTATAAATTCATTTCCAACCATCTTTTCTATTTCCGTTTCAAACTCGGTTAATCCGCTCTGACGCGAGGGCTTGTTAAAAACCGGCGGTATGCTTGATTTTAAGTATTTTTTCACGGTGTTTTTTGAAATATTTAACTTTCTCGCTATTGTTTTTATTCCGAGTCCTTCCGCTTTTAATCTTCTGACCTCTTTCCACTTATACATACTGCTCACCTCTTTTTTTACCTCCTTTTAGTTCGTTAACGTTTAACTTTCTAAAAGAAGATTATAAGTTAATTTGATTCAANGGGGG
>DAHVNW010000062.1 GCA_027319095.1 bacterium
CCGATCTAGTTATTTATTATCCTGCGATACGTTTATAAGAGACAATCCGATTTTTTGTTCGTTGACGTCGAGCATAATTATCTCTGCGTTTATTTTAGAACCTTTGGTTATATTGTTATCCGATATAAAATTTTCCGGAATTTTTGAATTGTGTATAAGCCCTTCTATGCCGTCTTCTATCTGGACGAATATACCGAATTCAGTTATGTTTGAAACGGTTCCCGTTATCACGGAACCTACGGAATATTTTTCTTTAATTTGCGACCAGGGACTTTCCGTAAGTTGTTTTATTCCGAGATAAATCCTCTGCTTGTCTTCGTCTATACTTAAAACGACTGCTTTAACCTGATCGCCCTGCTTAAACAGTTCGTGGGGATGCTTCGTTCTTTTAGTCCATGAAAAATCGTTCTGTTTTATATATCCCTCTATATTAGGCTCTAATTCTACGGAAACGCCGAATTCGTAAATATTTTTAACCGTGCCTTCGACTACCGTGCCTACGGTATATTTTTCTTTCAATAAATTCCAAGGGCTTTCGGTCAGCCTTTTTATGCTTAAAGATAATTTTCTGGTATCAGGCTCTATACTTAATATATAGGCCTTAACTCTCTGACCTTTCGTCAATAAATTTTTCGGGTCGCTCTGTTTTTTGTCCCATGACATTTCCGATGAATGTATAAGTCCTTCTACGTCGTCGTCCAGCTCGACGAATGCGCCGTAATCGGTGATATTTATTATAACTCCTTCGATAATATCTCCCGGCTTATGCCTTTCCGTAATATTCTGCCACGGATCGTCGAAAAGTTGTTTATATCCAAGCGATACCCTGTGCTTCTCTTCGTCGTACTTAATTACCTTTACGTTGATTTTTTGTCCAAGGCTTAAAATTTCGCTCGGATGCGATATTCTTTTCCATGAAATATCGGTAATATAAATGAGTCCGTCCATGCCGCCAAGGTCGATAAAAACGCCGTAATCGGTAATATTTTTAACTATTCCCTCCAAAACGTCGCCCTCTTTTATATCCGTTAAAACATTTTCTTTTAATTTTTTTATTTCGTCTTCTATAACCTTTCTTCTCGACACTATAACGTTGCAGTTCTTTTTATCGACGCTTATCACTTTTAAATCCAACGTTTTGCCGAGGAATACATCGAAATCTCTGGTGAGCTTAACGTCTATCTGGGAACCCGGAAGAAACGCGGTTATCCCGTTTAAATCTAATATAAGTCCGCCTTTGGTTTTTGCAGTTACGACGCCTTTAATAGTTTCATTGTCGCTGCAAACTTTTTCTATATCGTCCAGCGCGTATGCATTTTTAGCCTTCTCGCGCGAACATATAAGATAGCCTAATTTATCGTCGTAGCTTCCGACGAAAACTTCTATGGAATCGCCGACGCCAATACCTGTAATATCAATATTTCCGCCCGACGAGATTTCCTGGATAGTAATTATTCCGTCAGATTTGTCTCCTATATCGACATAAACATAATCCTGGTCGATATTCAAAATTTTGCCCTGCCTTACAAGCCCCCTGCTGTTCATATTTTCGTAAGACCCGAGCAATATCTCGAATTCCGTGGGATTTTCTTTGCTTTCAAACTGATTGAAATTTTTCTTTGCCATAATATTAATTACTACCTCCTAAATTTTATAAGAATAATCTAACACATTTAAGCAAATTAAGCAAATTTTTTTATTTTACTTTTTTAATTATTATCTTTTAACGGCGTTTTCTTCCATATCTTGAATTTTTTTTAAAACTTTTTCTATTATCCAGTCGGGAGTAGAAGCTCCGGCTGTTATCCCTACGCTTTTTGCGTTTACGAACCATTCCGCTTTAAGCTCGTTTTCGGTTTCTACGTGATAAGTATTAGGCTGAATTGCTTTGCATATATTTTGAAGCTTATTCGTATTTGCGCTGTTATAACCGCCGACAACTATCATAACGTCCACATTTGAAGCTAAAACCTTTGATTCTTCCTGCTTATCTATAGTTGCGTCGCAGATTGTTTCAAAAATCACTACGTCTTCTTTGGCTATTTTTTTAATTTCATATACTATATTTTTATAAAAATTTACATCCTGGGTGGTCTGGGATATTACCGCTATTTTTTCCGACAGCGGAACGTTTTTTAAGTCTTCGACTTTATTAATTACGAGAAATCTGTCTTTTTGTGCAAAACTTATTACGCTCTGCACTTCGGGATGGTTTTTATCGCCGACCATAATTATAAAATAACCGTTTAAAGCAGCCGTATTTATATAATTTTGCGCTTTTTTAACAAAAGGACAGGTGGCATCTATTATTTTTACTCCCTTAGATTTCAATGTTTCCATCGTTTCTGCCTTAACTCCGTGCGAGCGTATCAATATCGTATCAAAACGGCTCTTATCAATGTCGTCCGTAGAAAATACTCCTTTATCTTCTAAAGATTTGACTACCTGCGGATTGTGTATAATAGGTCCCAGAGTATTTAGTATTTCGGACGGCTTACACTGTTCCGCAGCCTCTAACGCCATATTTACCGCTCTTTTAACGCCGAAACAGAATCCTGCCGAAGGCGCTACTATAATTTTCATAATATATTATAATTTTAATTTCGCTACCGTTTAATTATTTTATTATCGAATTTAAGGTATCGAAAAATTCGGGAAACGAAGTATTTATGCAGTTTATATCCTTTATTTCCAGTTTGGCGTTTTTTAAAATAAGTCCGGCAATTACCATAGACATTGCTATCCTGTGGTCGCCGAACGAATTTAACTTCTTCGGCAAACCTTTTCCGGCGCATTTTAAATCCGGATTGCCGTTTATTTCAAATCCGTCTTCCAGTTCTTTAATATCTATACCTATAGCGTTTAAGTTATAAACTATCGACTTAATCCTGTCGCTTTCTTTAACCCTTAATTCTTTTGCTCCGGTAACCGTCGTCTTGCCTTCCGCAAAGGAAGCTATTACAGCAAATATCGGAAATTCGTCTATCATATCGGGAACTATTTCGGGAGGAAGCGCTATTCCTTTTATACTATCGGAATATTTTACTTTTATATCGCCCGCCGTTTCCGGAGACATACCTTTAACAACCGTATCTACGTCTGCGCCCATCATTTTCAAAGCCTTAAGCAGACCCGTCCTTTTTTCGTTTATTATGATGTTTTTAATAGTAATTTCGGAATTTTTATTTAATATTCCGAGGACTATAAAAAATGCGGCGCTGCTGAAATCTCCGGGTATTATGAACTCAAAAGGGTTTAAACCTCCAGTATGCCTTCCTTTGACGGTAATAAAACTGCCTCCGGAAGGAGAGTCCTCCGTGCCGACTGGATAACCCTGAAATTTAAGAAGATTTTCCGTATGGTCCCTCGTAGCTTTACTTTCGTATATTACGGTATCGCCTTCCGCGTAAAGAGCGGCAAGCATAAGACAGGATTTAACCTGAGCGCTCGGAACGGGAACTTCGTAAAAGATGGACTGTAAACCGCCGCCGGAAATGGCAAGCGGAGTATAAGCATCGCCGCCCCTGCCCGATATTTTTGCGCCCATAAGTTTTAAAGGCTCGATAATACGCCGCATTGGACGCGAATTAAGATATTTGTCTCCGGACAGCACCGAAAAAAAATCGTTACCGGCAAGCATTCCTGCTATAAGCCTCGTCAGCGTTCCGGAATTTGCAGTATTAATGACGGATTTCGGCTCTTTTAAACCGTAAAAACCTACGCCTTCGATTATAAAGTCTTTTTTTGAACCGCCGGAATTTTGCTTTTTGATATTTACGCCGAGTTTTCTGAATGCGGCTACCGTAGCAAGATTATCGCCGGAGACGGATAAATTGTAAATGCGGGAGTTTCCGTCTGCTATGCTTCCGAGCATAACCGCCCTGTGCGATATAGATTTATCGCCTGGGACTTCTATTTCTGCGCTGAATTCTTTTGAAAGACCTTCGACTAAAACTTTATCATGATTAAATTTTAATAAATCCTGCGTCAAATTCCAGCCTCTTTTCTATCCTCGTATATTTTTTTAAGATATGAAACCAATCCCGTCCTGTCGCCCGTTTCTATAAGACCTCTTATAAAATTTGCGGAAGCTATAAAATTATCTAAAGAAGAAATAATATTTTCGTCGTTCATAAGAAATATATCCGTCCATAAGTCCGGCGAAGAAGATGCTATTCTCGTAGAGTCTTTAAAACCGCCGCCTATAAAATTTGCGTATGAAGAAAATTTTTTATTTTTGGCATGGGAAAGCGTTATATCCGATAGTAAAAAAGCGGCGAGATGCGGGAAATGGCTCGTATAAGCGGTTATTTCATCGTGCATTTCAGCCTCGCTAAAAATAACTTCCATATTTAACGATTTCCAAAATCCGGCTATTTTATCTATCTTAAAACTCCGCTTTTTGTCGGCATAATCTTCTTTTTCTTTTATTACTATGCATTTTCTATCGTCAAATAGAGAAAAATCGGAATTTTCGGGTCCTGATTTATCGGAACCGCACATAGGATGCGAACCGACGAAATTAGTTAAATTATTTTTTTTTGCTTTGGCTCCTATTAACGCTTTTACGCTTCCTATATCGGTAATTAAAGCCCCGCCGCCGAAAAAATCCGAACGTTCGTCGAAAAACGATATTATAGACGACGGAGGAACGCACATTATTATGAGCGAATCTTCAGAATCGGCGCTTTTATATCCAGAATCCAAACTTAAAGGTTCGTCTATTATTCCTTTAGAAATACAGTAATCTATATTTTTCTTCGCTATATCATATCCTTTAACGGCCGTTCCCTTTATTTTGCTCTTTACGGCGCCTGCTAAAGATGCGCCCATTAAACCAAGTCCTACTATTTTAATCTCTTTAAACATAGTTATGAAAAAAGATTTATATATTCCTGCCTATAGCTTTTGCTACGGCTCTCGCTTTCTTTATCAGTTCGTCGAAAGTATCGTATTTTAAAGACTGCGCTCCGTCGGAGAAAGCTTTTTCAGGCACGGGATGTACTTCTATCATAAGTCCGTCGGCTCCTACCGCAACGGCGGCAAGAGAAAGCGCCTCGACGTAATACCAGACTCCCGCCGCATGCGAAGGATCCACTATTACCGGAAGATGCGAAAGTCTTTTAAGCACGGGTACGGCGCTTAAATCGAGAGTGTTCCTCGTAGAGGTTTCATAAGTTCTGATTCCTCTTTCGCATAATATAACCTGTTCATTGCCGTTGGACATAATATATTCGGCGGACATCAAAAATTCCTGTATGGTGGAGCACAAGCCTCTTTTGAGAATTACAGGCTTGTTCACTTTTCCTACTTCCTGAAGCAGCCTGAAATTCTGCATATTTCTTGCGCCTATCTGTATAATATCCGCATAAGAACATATGAGGTCTAAATCTCTTGGGTCCATTACCTCCGTAGCGACTAAAAGTCCTGTTTTCTTTCTCGCCTCGCTTAAATATTTAAGGCCTTCTTCGCCGAGTCCCTGAAAAGTATAAGGGCTCGTTCGCGGCTTAAACGCTCCGCCCCTTAATATCTTGGCACCGGATTTTTTTATATTTTCGGCAATTTCGGTAAGGTTTTCAAGATTTTCTACGGCGCACGGCCCCGCTATAACCGCTATATCGTCGCCGCCTATTTCTATATCTCCCATTTTAAATACGCTCCTTTCTTTGCCTATCTCCTTTGAAGCAAGTTTATAAGGCTTCGATATTCTTATAGCTTTATCGACTCCCGCTAGCGCTTCCGCCTCTTCAAAAAAAGCTTTTACCGCGTCTTCGTGTCCTATGCATCCTATAATAGTTACGTCGGCGCCTTCCGAAATATGCGGTTTTAACCCCGCCTGCTCTATTTTGCTAAGAATATAATCGATTTCATCCTTAGTCGCTCCTCTTTTTAAAACTAAAATCATCTATTTCTCCTCCTTAAACCAAATTTTATTAAAATTATATAGATTAATA
>DAHVNW010000063.1 GCA_027319095.1 bacterium
ATTTTTATTTAATGATGCGCGATATAGGTCGTTTAAAAAAAATAACGGCATATATGCTCATAATAAATGGCAACGTTATTTAAAATAAGAGGCTGCCGGCTTGCGAGCTTTAAGACAAGTCAAAATAACCGAGTTATAAGTGCAAATTTAACATAATAAAGAAGACAAATTATAATAAATTTCTATTGCTAAAATAAAGTAATTGCAATTATTATATGAAAATGGTAAATATAGAAATACTGCATATTTTACTTTTGCTGAAAGGAGGTGAAAATTAATTGAAAAAAATATTATTGTTTGTTTTGTTTTTAGCCTTAATAGGCGTATCTTCAAGTTCTTACGCCGCTAAAATAGTCAAAAAAGCCGCAGTTAAAAAAGTTGCGGTAAAAAAAGCGGCAAAGGCAATATCCGCTTCTACTATCAAAGCCGTTCAGCGAGTCCTTGCAAAGGACGGGCTTTATAAAGGCAAAATCGACGGAATGATTGGCCCTATTACTACTAAAGCGGTTCAAGCTTTTCAGAAAAAAAACGGCCTTAAAGCCGATGGAATTATCGGTCCGTTAACGCTTAAAAAATTAGGCGTAAAGTAATTTTTACTTAATTTTCCTCCCGACTGCAATCGGGAGGAATCATCCTTCCTTATCTAATTTAATTTGGCCTGTATGCGCTTAAAATAAATATACCTGAATTTTTTTTATTATTTTTATGTCCGAGAAAATATTTTTTATAACCGGAATAGATACAAACGTCGGTAAAACATACGTAAGCTTGCTTTTATTGCTTGCGCTTAAATTGCGCGGCATAAATGCGGGATACATGAAGCCGGTGGAAACAGGAGTTGCCGCCCTCGAAAACGGCTCTAAAAATTATTTGGACGGAAAGTTTGTCAAACTATACGGCAATTTGACGGATGCGCTCGACGTTATAACCCCTTATACTTTTCAATTTCCTTTATCTCCTTATGCGGCGATGAAAAAAGAAGGAAAAGACTTATGCATTAAAGAAATCATTTTTAAATTTTACGCTTTAAGTAAAGCGTATGAATATATGCTGGTAGAAGGGGCAGGAGGAATGCTTGTTCCGTTAAAGAAAAATCACTTCATAATAGATATCGCAAAATATATAGACGCCGGCGTTATTTTGGTTACTAAAGCGGGTTTGGGAATGATTAATCAGACGCTTTTAAATTTAGAATACGCAAAAAACAATAATATAAAAATATCGGGCATAATAATAAACAATTTTTTAAACGAAAGCGACGCGAGCATAGATTCTAATAAAGAAGTATTAAGCGAATTTACTGATGCTCCTATTATAGGGGATATACCGTATATGCCGGAAGGGGAATATTCCGGCAATATAGATGCATTAAAAGATGCGGCTTTAAAATATATAGACTTGGAAAAAATTTTAGTATAAAATATTACGAATATTTAGCCATCCATATATAATAATGGCATACAGCAAGGAGGAATAAATTTTTTATGCAATTTAAACTTTCAGACAGACTGGGCAAGCTTCCGGTTTATCTTTTTGCCGAAATAGACAAACTTAAATCCGAAGTAAAATCGAGAGGCGTCGATATTATAAGTTTCGGCATAGGCGATCCCGACCTCCCCGCTCCAAAAGCAATAGTAGAAGTGCTTAAAAAAGAAAGCGAAATCGACGTTAACCAGAAATATCCTTCGTACGAAGGACTTTTAAAATTCAGACAATCCGTCTCCGTCTGGTATAAAAAAAGATTTAACGTGTCTTTGGATCCAGAAACTGAAGTCTTGTCTTTAATAGGCTCAAAAGAGGGTATAGGGCATCTCCCCCTTGCTTTTGTAAATCCCGGCGACATTGTTTTAATTCCGGACCCTGGTTACCCGGTTTATAGGGCGGGGACTATTTTTGCCGGAGGTATCCCTTATATTATGCCCATCAAAGAAGAAAACGATTTTCTGCCAGATTTTTCTTTAATACCGGAAGATATTTTAAAAAAAGCAAAATTAATGTTTTTGAATTATCCTAATAATCCGACTTCCGCGGTTGCAGACAGGCATTTTTTTAACGAAGCGGTTAAATTTGCAAAGAAAAACGAAATAATAATAGCTCATGATTTTGCGTATTCCGAAGTTTACGCGGGAGAAAGGGGAAACGATTCTTTTTTGGAGGCCGCAGGAGCAAAAGAAATAGGAATAGAGTTTCATTCCCTTTCAAAAACTTTTAATATGACCGGTTTTAGAATCGGATTTGCGGCGGGCAACGAGGAAATAATAAAAGGACTCGGAGCCGTTAAGACGAATCTCGATTCCGGCGTGTTTCAGGCAATACAGCTTGCCGGAGCTTACGGCCTCGATAACGAACTTAAAACCGTGCATGAAAATAATCTTATATATAAAAGAAGAAGGCAATTATTGGTTGAAGGGTTAGAAAAATTAGGATATAAAGTTTATAAGTCCGATGCGACTTTTTACGTATGGGCGCATGTTCCGAAAGACGGCATGACTTCAAAGGACTTTGCCGTTTCGCTTTTAAACGAAACCGGCATAATAGTAACTCCAGGTTCGGGATTCGGCGAAAATGGCGAAGGGTATATTAGATTTTCTTTAACTATTAGCGAAAACAGGATTAAAGAGGCTTTAGTCCGTATGGGCAGATGATAAATTGCCGAAGCCCTTTGAAATTTGGGACGGGAAATTCAGGAATGCATTTATATCTGTAATTATGAACGGCGTCTTTGCAAACGATTTTTATATATGTCTTGGCTTGGGAAGCAACTTAGGAAATAAGGAAGATAATTTAATAAAAGCGCTTAAGCTCATTAAAGACCTTGCTTTTGAGCATAACGGCCCCGGTTTTTTATCTTGCGTTCATATTGCGTGCGCATCACCATTATATTTATCGTCTCCTGTCGGAAATGAAAAATCAAATACCGATATGGCCGGCGGGCCTTTTTTTTTAAACTGTATAGTTGTGCTTGCGCTGACGGTTGTTTTTTCAGACGGACGCGATAATCGCGGACAGGTTGGAATTAGAGCTGCAGGCGCCGGCTTGGCCGGTTTAGGAGTTATAGGCGGCATCGGAGGTGCAGGCGTCTGGACAGAGGAGGTTTCATCTTTTGCCGTCCGGTTTCTTCATTATTTAAAAAATATAGAAAAAAGCATGGGGAGAAAAGAAGAGCGTAAAAGATATATGCCCAGAATCATAGACATAGACATGCTTTTTATTTTCGATAAGAACCGTAATGAGTTTGCAACGGTAAATTTGCCGGAGCTTAAACTGCCGCATGCCGAGATTTTTAACCGCAAATTCGTACTTAAGCCTCTTTTGGATTTGTCATATCCATTCAATTTTAGAGCGCCCTTCGATAAAGAAAGCATAAAAAAAGCCCTTGCAGAATTAGAAAATGAAACTGCAGGGGCATCCCAAAAGATTTTTTATTACGGTGAATTCGATAAAAACCTAACCCAAATTTTAAGGCAACGCTAACGGGCTACAAGCTTCTCTTCGCAGAGCACTTTATGCGGAAGCGCTTCGTCGTAAATCGATATAAGCCCTCTTTTTATTTCCATAATCTGCGGTTCTAACGACCCGAATCTTTCGACTAAAAATTCAGCCGCTTCCTGAGGCTTTATTATATCTCCGCACGTGAAGATATCTACCGCTGCGTAGTCGTATTCCGGCCAGGTGTGTATGGAAATATGCGATTCCGCTATTATAACCATTCCGCTTATTCCAAACGGATTAAATTCGTGAAACTTGTGTTCGACTATCGTGGCTTTTGCTTCCGCTGCCGCATCGAGCATAGCGGTTTCGACAAAATCAAGGTCGCCCAAGATATTTTTTCTACATTTTTTTAACTCTAAAAGTAAATGCGTTCCTAAAGAATTCATTTTACCATTACCTCCCCCGGAGATCAAAACATCAAAACCTCCGGATAAATTTTAAATTTTAACGGCAAAGCTATAATAAAAAGCACGGTTTTTTATTATATGTTATTTAACGAAAAATGCAAGAAAAATTTTAATTAATTTCAATAAAAATATCTGCCAAATATCGGCTATATGCAAAAAAATATTGACTTAAAATCCATTATATATTATATATATAATAATAAGGATTTATAAAATTAATTTTAATTATTAAGTTTTAAAGGGGGTAAAAATTGTTATGAAAATGAAAAAAGCAGTTTCGTCTTTATTGATTGCTTCTGCATTAATTTTTAGCGTTTCCACCGCTTTTGCCGCATCGGGTTCTTCGCTTTTTAATTCCGAAGGATGCATTGCCTGCCACACTATTAACGGTGAAGGTGGTTCCGTAGGTCCAGATTTATCTCATGTAGGAAGCAAAAGAAGCCTTTCATGGCTTAAAACCCAGATAGCCGATCCAGACTCCCACTTTGCAGCCGGGTCAACCGTAAATATTAACGGCAAATCGTACATGGCGATTATGCCTGCGCATAAGCATATGCCTGCATCGGAACTTAACGCATTGGCAAATTATCTCGAAACTTTGAAATAATCGAAGCGTTAATATAGGGCAACGGCAGAACAATTCCTAAATATTACCTGTTATATACCTTATATAATCCGTATATGCTTATATATTTATGTAACCGGTAATATTCGGGAATATATAAATCATAAAAAAACTCCGATAATATCGATATTTATTTTAAAGAATATATTCCCTTAGTTTTATAAAAATTTGCGGAATTATGATTTTTTTTAACTAAAAATACTAAAGACAATATTATGAAATTTAAATAACAATATTAAAATTAAAAAAAAAGGGGGTGAATAAATTAAATGATTAAAAAAATCGGTAAGTTTATAGTTGCCGGCATAATTTTTATGGGAGTATCCGCAATTAGCGTTTCCGCTTTTGCGGCATCGGGTCCGGCGCTTTTTAGGTCTCAAGGCTGTATCGCTTGCCATACTATCGACGGTCAAGGCGGACAAGTAGGTCCAAATCTTTCTCATGTAGGTTTGCAGAGAAGCCTGTCGTGGATTAAGACCCAAATCGTTACTCCTGGGAGGCATTTTGCGCCGGGAAGCCAGGCTTCTATTAACGGCCAATCTTTTATGGCAATTATGCCTAACCACAAAAATATGCCTGCGTCCGATGTAAACATCCTCGCTAATTATCTAGAATCCTTGAAGTAAAAGCGATTAAACGATAATAAGGTATTGCTTTAGACTCATAATGCAATGTTTTTTTGTAAGTTAAACCTCCGGCGCCGGCCAATTTTTAGCGCAGTTAGCGTTTGGTTTCGGCGTTTCCTCGGAGGCTTTTTATTTGCATCTTTATTTCTCGCCAAAATTGCAGGTAGAAAACTATTTTCCTGCATAAAAAGCACTTAGGCCGGCATACGTTTAGGCAGGCATAACGCTTCGGCAGACATAAAAGCATTTGGCTTTTATAAACTGTCTGCATGCATAGTTTACCTTTATAAATGCCTGACTGGTATGTTTATAATTTCTGAAGCTATTTTAAACGCTTCTACCGTAATTTCAGGTTCCCTTTTTGTCTTGACGGTTATTTCTGTAAATTGATATAATTAATACGTAATATTTATTAATTTCAACTATGCTTTTTATGATTCTTTAAAATTTAAAATATGGAAATGGATTTTACCGATAAAAGAATATTAAATATACTTCAGGCCGATTTCCCTATTTCACCCCGCCCTTTTTTTACTATTGGAACGCTTCTAAGCATACCGGA
>DAHVNW010000064.1 GCA_027319095.1 bacterium
ACCGAATTTTCTTTTTTAAAGCCTTATAAATCAAAAAGCAGCCACAGGCTGTATTCCGGTTCGGATATCGAAAAACTTCTCCTTATAAAAGACTATTTATACGATAAAAAATTTACCATAGAAGGCGCTAGAAAAGCTTTAAAACGTAAAATATACGGCGGCGGGCAGAATGCGTTGAAAATTGCTCCCGAAAACATCGATATAAACGAAAACGGAGGCGTTTTAAATTCAGGCGGCGGAGGATTGGCGAAAGAAAAGCTTGAATTGGTCCGTCATGAACTTAATTCTCTGAAAACATTCATTAAATCAAGAAAGACGGGATATTAAACTTGAATATACTCCTTTCCAACGACGACGGCGTTTATGCAACAGGTATAAATATATTATACGAAGAATTAAAAAAGAAGTACGACGTAACCATAGTAGCGCCAGACAGGGAAAGAAGCGCAAGTTCCCATTCGCTCACAATAGACAGACCTTTAAGAGTCAACGAAATTAAACCAAACATATTTTCGGTGGACGGCACGCCGACGGATGCCGTAAATATCGGTATCCACTCCATAATGAAAACAAAGCCCGACCTCGTCATTTCCGGAATAAATTACGGAGGCAATATCTGCGACGACGTAATCTATTCGGGAACGGTATCCGCCGCAATGGAAGGAGCAGTTATGGGAATCAAGTCGATCGCCGTTTCTTTGGTGGTTAACAGGGGAGGGGGATATCTCCCCAAAGACGCTTCCCTCGAAGAAGATTTGGAAGCATCTTTCGTCAAAGCTTCCGAGTTCGTTTCAAATCTTGCCTTAGTTTTCGATAAAACCGGTTTTTCGGAAAATACCCTCTTGAACGTAAATATTCCTCAGACTATAATAAAAAAAGAAAAAAACCCTTTTGAATATCGCATTACAAGGCAGGGAAAACGTTATTTCGAGGACTTTGTGGTCGAAAAAACCGATCCGAGGGGAAGAAAATATTACTGGATATGGGGTAAAAATATCACTTTTGAGGATATAAAAGACAGCGATTACGAAGCCGTGCACGGCGGATTTATTTCCGTCACCCCTATTCACTTAGATATGACTAATTACAAAGCTATGGAAAAATTAAAAAATATAGATTTTTCGATATGAACGCAAAAATTATCAATGGTCTGTCATTGAAAGGTATTACTTCATCCGCTGTTTTGGGCGCAATAGCTAAAATTCCCCGCGAATCTTTCGTTGCTCCGCCTTTCAGGCACTCCGATATGTGCTATGGGGAGTCGCCTCTGCCCATAGGTCATAATCAGACTATTTCCAGTATTTATACCGTCGCTCTTATGACGCAGGCTCTGTCCGTCGATAAAAGCCATAAAGTCTTGGAAATAGGCACGGGCTCCGGTTACCAGGCCGCCGTTCTTTCGCTTCTCGGCAGTTCCGTTTTTACGGTAGAACGCATTAGGGATTTATCCATGCAGGCAAGAAAGGTTATCGAATCCTTAAATCTGCACAATATAATTTTCATAGTCGGCGACGGCTCAATCGGCTACGGAGAATATGCTCCGTACGACAGAATAATGATAACCGCCTGCTCTCCGGATATACCCGCCACTTTATTTTCTCAACTTGCCGAAGGCGGTATTATGGTAGCGCCGCTAGAACAAAACGGTGCCCAGTCTATTTGTGTCATAGGAAAGAAAAACGGAACGATGGTTTCCAAAAATATAGCTCCTGCTAACTTCGTTAAATTAATAGGGAAGAACGGTTATGAAGCGCAAAAATCCAGCCAAAGATGCGATTTCTGAAAAATCTTTAACCGCTATCGACGGCGCAGACGTTCAAGACGGTTATGCCGAAGAATACGGAAGAGTTTCCGATAATTCGTTAAGGTCCGAAGAAAACAAAATTTCAAGCCAGTACCTTAAATACCTTAAAAAATATCCTCTGTTAACGAAAGGGCAGGAATACGACCTTGCTATTAAAGCAGGAGAGGGCGACAAAGAGGCGAGGGATTTAATGATAAAATCCAATCTCGGACTCGTAATAAGCGTTGCGAAAAAATTTCTCGGAAGAGGACTGTCTTTTGAAGATTTAATTATGGAAGGAAATCTTGGACTTATAAAAGCCGTCGAAAAATTCAAACCAAAATCGGGTTTCAGGTTTTCTACATACGCTATATGGTGGATAAGGCAGACCATAGAGCGCGGAATATTAAATTCGGGCAGGGTAGTAAGGCTTCCAATCCATATATCCGAAAACGTTTATAAGTATTCAAGGGCGGTAAAAGAAATAACCTCCGAAATACAAAGGACTCCCAATATGGGCGAAGTAGCCAAACGCATGGGAATTAAAGAATCGAAACTCCAAAAAATTATGAGTTTAGTCGGCAACATTTATTCTTTGGACGCCGTATATACCGGAGGCGAAGACGAAGAAAATCAGTCTAATTCTTTTTCTAATTTAATAAAAGTCGATGAAAGCAGGGATTCCGCTTTCGACGAACTCGATAAAATAGAAACGCTGAATCTTTTAAACAACTGGCTTTTAAGGCTTTCAAAGCAAGAAAGAAGCGTTATAATTTTAAGATACGGCATTAACTACGAAAAACCCCGCACGTTAAACGAAGTAGGGCGGATATTCGGACTTACAAAAGAAAGAATAAGGCAGATAGAAGTAAAAGCCTTAAAAAAGCTCAGGCAGATGGCATCGGAATCGGGTTTTGAAGGCGGCAAGCCGCCCGCGGAAGAAAAGGAAGAGAATTGAGTTCGTTTATAAACAAATATAAATACGAAATTTATTTAACCGCAGTTTCGCTTTTTGCGCTTATAGTCCATATCCATCTTGCGTCAACCTTGAACCTCGGCAACGATGAAGCACATTATTACGTCTGGTCTTTGAAGCCCTCTTTGGGCTATCTCGACGACGCTCCTATGGTCGGCTGGATTATATACCTTACGGACGCTCTTTTCGGCAAAAGCCAGCTTTCCGTCCGTCTCGGCTCCGTTATATTTTCTTTTTTCGACGGATTTTTAATATACTATATGACCTATATTTTATTCAAAAGCAGACGCGCAGCTTTTTTCTCGTTTCTTTTTTATCTTTCCGCCGTCATATTCGGCATGGTTCTTTCCGTTATGATGCTTCCCGATGCACCTCTTTTATTTTTTACCCTGCTATTTTTTATATTTTTTTATAAAGCCGTAGAAGAAAAAGCAGACAGCGGCGAGGAAATAATTAAGCAGGAACGAAAAAATGAGACAGATATTTTAACACCCCTCCTTCTAAGGAGGGGTGTCGGCCGAAGGCCGACGGGGCGTTTTTTTTGGCTCCTCTCCGGCATATTCCTCGGACTTGCTTTCCTCAGCAAATATACCGCAGCCCTTATTCCGCCCGCGGCGCTTTTATACCTGCTTCTTTCTAAGCGCAACAGGCATTATCTTAAAACTTTTTATCCTTATGCGGCGCTTGCCGCCGCTCTTTTGGTATTTTCGCCGGTAATATACTGGAATGCCGTCCATAATTTTATCTCTTTCAGGTTTCAGCTTTCGCACGGTTTTTCTCATCCGACCCCCGGACTGTCCCTGCTTTTAGCCGGCTGGCTCGGTCAGGTTCTCGTTATTACTCCCTTTATATACATATTTCTTATCGGCTCGTTTATATATGCAGTAATAAAAACAAGAATAAAGGGGACGGATCTTTCCACCGAACCTTTACTATTTACACTCACTCTGTCTCTCCCCATCCTTTTATTTTTCGTAATTAACGGCTATTCCCATAGAATACTCGTCCACTGGCCGGACATCGGCTACCTCGCTGCATTCCCGATTATGGGCTATGCCGCCGAAGTGCTTATAGCCGGAAAAAAAATAACAAGATATTACGTTTATTTTGCGCTTTTTTTCGGTTTTTTTCTGTCCTACGTGCTTTATAACCAGATTTACTATAATTCGATACCCGTAGGCAAAATAATTCGTTATATCGACAAAGAAAAACGCCTTAAGAAAGGCGGAGTGTTTTCCGTAATACCGCACATACCGGGTAAACCTTCCACCGCCGATATAACCAACGATCTTTTCGGCTGGAAGCATGCCGCAAAATATATTGGAATAATCTATAAAGGCTATAAAAAGGCTGACGCTCCTATTTTTATCCTTACGCACCATTATGCCATAGCCGATGAACTCGTCTATTACGGCGGATACGAACCTAACGGCAATATTTACAATATATCCGGTTTTCTTAACCAGTACGATATCTGGCAAAATTTAAACAAAATTAACCGAAAAAACGCGCTTTTTATTATGGACGACAAATACATGATTAATCCGGTAAAAACCTACGCTCCTTATTTCAAATCCATAAAAAAAATAGGACGCCTCGACATATATTTAAAATTCAAACCGGTAAGAACATATTATTTATATCTTATGAAAGATTTTAACGCTAAAAAAACGATTAAACATTTAAAAGCTGAAAGCAGGATGTATTAGATGTATTGACGGTCATTGTGTTTTTGTATTGCTTTTTCGCTCTTGACAATTAGTTTTCGTAAATATATAATTAACTGTCGTAAACAAGAAACAATATAGAAATAAGTAAACTATACGTTCTATACGGAGATTAAACAAGCTTAATGGACATAGACTTAAAACAGTTTATCCGCGAAATACCGGATTTCCCCAAAAAAGGGATTAACTTCAAAGATATTACGCCTCTGCTTGCCGACGCAAAAGCATTTGCATACGCAATAGATTCTTTAACCGAAACATATATTTCCAAAAAAATAGATTACGTAGTCTGCATAGAAGCAAGGGGCTTCGTAGTAGGCGCTCCAATAGCCTATAAGTTCGGCGCAGGCGTCATAATGGTTAGAAAACCCGGCAAACTTCCATACGAATGCACGTCTTTAAGCTACGATCTCGAATACGGAAGCGCGACTCTCGAAATACATAAAGACGCTTTAAAAAAGGGCGACAGGGTAATTATCGCCGACGACGTCCTTGCGACCGGCGGAACGGCTCTTGCGACCATAGGTCTTGCCGAAAGTTTCGGGGCGGAAGTCGTAGGTACTGCATTTCTTGCCGAACTTTCGTTTTTAAAAGGGGCTGAAAAACTTAAACCCCATACGGTAAACGCTTTAATGAAATTCGATTATTAAATTATATTATTTTAAATAAATTTATTCTTTTAAGGGGGGTTTTATGAAAAAAGGAATAACGGTAATATTTGTAGTGATAGTCATAGTTCTCGGCTACGTTGCGGTTCACGCAATAACCGCTCCGGTAAAATTATCCGCCGCACAGCTTGGAAATCAGCTTATTCATTCGCATAAAAAAGGCATAGACTGCTTAGCCTGCCACAAAATTGGAAAAAAAGGCGGAACCATAGGTCCCGATCTTTCCAAAGAAGGGCTCGCGAAACATTCTATTAAATGGCTCGAAGTTCAGATTGCGACTCCGTCTAAACACTTCAAATCGGGTTCCATGGTAAAGATTGGCGGAAAGTCTTATATGGCTATTATGTCCGACCACAAGATGCTCGGCAAAAAAGAACTCT
>DAHVNW010000065.1 GCA_027319095.1 bacterium
TACGCCTATAAAAATACCCTTAAAGGCTTATAATTTCATTTCATTATAGCGTTGTTCCATTATTAATCGCTAAGTTAATCTATTAATCTAAAATCAGCTTTTTTATTAATGCTAAATATTTCGGAACTAATATCGCTAATATCCGGCAAGAAAGCCCTCGGCGTTTTAATAAAAAAGCCCTCGAACGTCTATTATATTACTAATTTCTCCGGCGAAGGATACGTCTATTTTACTAAAGGCGGTCTTGCGATTCTTTATACCGACGGCAGATATTTCGAAAGAGCCCTTAAAGAATGTTTTGCCGGCGTAAAAATCGTTAAAGTAAAAACAATCTTTAAAGATATCGCAAGGGACGTATTAAAAAGAAACGCAAAATTAAATTCTTCCGCGGATAATAATATTATATTATTTGAGTCCGACTATATCGCTTACGACGAGTATGCCGCCATAGATAAAGCCCTAACAGAAGAATTAAAGGCCGCAACCGGATTGATTCCTGCCGGCGATACCATATCTAAAATCAGGTCGATAAAAGACGAAAGCGAGCTTAAATTTATTGCGGAAGCCGTTTCCATAGCCGAAAAATCCATGATAGACGCTTTAAAAAAAACGGTATGCGTCAACGGCGGCTCCGGCCGGTCGGAAGAGTATTTAGCCTTAACCTATAAAAAAAAATTATTGGAAAGAAATTCTGCCGAATCATTCGACACGATAGTGCTTTCAGGAAAAAATTCAAGCCTGCCGCACGGTGCGCCCTCAATAGGGAGAATAGATAAAAAAAATGTTTTATTATGCGATTTCGGGGCGGAAAGAAGCGGCTATAAAAGCGACGAAACCTTTACAATCCATTTGGGCAAACCGGACGGCATATTTTTGGATGCTTACGATGCTGTTTATTCCGCCCAGCAAAAGGCTATTTCAAAAATTAAACCGGGCGTAAAATTCAGCGATTTAGATAAAATTGCAAGAAATTATATAACTAAGAGAGGTTATGGAAAATATTTTACCCATTCGCTGGGACATGGGGTAGGGTTAGATATACACGAATATCCTTACGTAAGCGGAAAAAACGACGATGTCGTCCAACAAGGCATGGTATTTACGATAGAGCCAGGGATTTATATAGAAGGGGAGTTCGGGATTAGGATCGAGGATATGTGCTATGTAGAAAAAGAATGCGCAAGGGTTATAACAAATATAAAAAAAAATAAATTTAAGGTTAAGGATTTAATTTAAAATTTAAAAAAAATATGAAATTTCCATTTAAAATTAATTTAAAGTCATGCATTAATAAACAATAAATAATAAACAATAAATAATAAAGTCGATGACAATAGATAAAAGTAGATAAATTAATAGTTGATTTTTATTTTACATTGTTTTAAATTAGTAGCATTGCAGAAATAAAAAAATACGAATAAAATTACGAATAAAATTACGGAGGATTGTTTCAGTGTATTCTACGACAGATTTTAAAAAAGGGCTCAGGATAGAAATGGAAAAGGAGCCGTATGAAATTATTGATTTTCAGCACGTAAAGCCCGGGAAGGGAGGGGCTTTCGTCAGGACGAAATTAAAAAGCCTTATTTCGGGAAAGGTTATAGACAGGACGCTGAGAGCGGGCGAAAAGGTCGAAACTCCGGATATCGAAGAGAAAAACATGCAGTATCTTTATAGCGAAGGAGACGATTTTGTTTTCATGGATAACGAAACTTACGAACAAATTCATATAAACAAAGAGGCATCGGCTGAAAGCGCCGGTTTCCTGTTAGAAAATATAAACGTAAAAATCCTGTATTATAACGGTAAACACATAAATATAGAAGTTCCGAATTTTATCGATATTAAGATAGCTCAAACGGAACCTGGCCTTAGGGGCGATACAGTTTCAGGAGCTACCAAACCTGCTACTCTTGAAACCGGGTTAGTAATCGGCGTTCCGCTATTTTTAAACGAAGGCGATATAATAAAGGTCGATACCAGAACTAAGTCTTATATAGAAAGAGTTAGCTCCAGGTAATTAACCCGGTAATTTTAACCAGGCTATTAGCTGTCCGATAGACCATATAACGCATAACGATTTAACGTAAACGTAAAATGGGCGGGGTAACAACATGAATATGAAAGATATTAAGGATTTGATAAAATTTATTAAATCCAATAAAATTAAAGAGTTTTATTATAAAAAAGGCGATGAGGAAGTTAATATTGCTTTAGATTTCGAACAAATCCACAAGGGAGTATTGAAAGATATAACGTTAGAAAAGAAAGAATATCGGGCGCAAATTTCGGAAAGCGAGCAAGAAGACCTTGTAAAATTGGCCGCTTACAAAGCTAAGGCCATAGAAACCGAAATAACGGCGCCGCTCGTCAAGGATGAACGCTTAAAGGAAATAGTTTCTCCTTTCGTAGGCTCTTTTTATAGATCGCCTGCACCGGATAAGCCGCCGTTTGTAGAAATCGATTCCGTCGTAGAAAAAGGAAACCCCGTCTGCGTAGTCGAAGCAATGAAGATAATGAACGAAATAGAGGTAGATATAAAATGCAGAATAGTTTCTATTCTTGTCGAAAACGGACAGATTGTAGAATTTGGACAGCCTTTATTCCTTGCAGAACCTCTTTAATAATATAATAAAACTTAAGTTTAATATTTTATAAATATAGTATTATATATATAATATATAGGTTTAACTATGTTCAGAAAAATTTTAATTGCGAACAGAGGCGAAATAGCCGTCAGAATTATCAGGGCATGCAGGGAGATGGGAATAAAGACGGTTGCCGTTTATTCGACGGCTGACAGGGATAGCCTTCATGTCAAATATGCAGACCAGAGCATATGCATAGGCCCTCCTCCTTCATCGAAAAGTTATCTTAATATTTCTTCGATAATATCTGCCGCCGAAATTACCGACAGCGAAGCGATACATCCAGGGTACGGGTTTTTGTCGGAAAATTCAAATTTTGCCGAGATTTGCGATAATTGCGGCATTAAGTTTATAGGTCCCACTTCGGCGAATATGAATCTTCTCGGCAATAAAAGAAATGCGAGGAAGCTTGTTAAAGACCTCGGCATTTCCGTTCTGCCCGGCAGCGACGATATAAGGGATGACGAAGAGGAATTAAAAAAAGCCGCCGAAAAAATCGGTTATCCGTTAATGCTCAAAGCCTCTATGGGCGGGGGCGGAAGGGGCATAAGAATGGTTTTGACCCCGGCGCATTTATCGCAGGCTTATCATCAGGCAAGACAGGAAGCGCAGTCATTTTTTGGAGATAAGGACGTTTACCTGGAAAAGTTTTGCGAGAATCCGAGGCACATAGAATTTCAGGTACTTGCGGATAAACACGGCAATGCGGTTTGTCTTGGAGAAAGGGATTGTTCTATTCAGAGGAGGCATCAGAAGATTATCGAGGAAGCACCTTCGATTTTAGTAAAATCGGCTATGAGAAAAAAAATAGGCGAACTGATATTAAAAGTCGTTAAAGAGATAAATTACGTCAATGCCGCTACTTTCGAGTTCTTATTAGATAAAGACGGCGAATTTTATTTTATGGAAGTAAATACCAGAGTTCAGGTAGAGCATCCGGTTACCGAGTTTGTTACGAATATCGATATAATAAAAGAGCAGATAAGGATTGCAAACGGCGACAGGCTTAAGATTAAGCAGGAAGACGTTAAAATTAAAGGTCACAGCATAGAATTAAGGATTAATGCCGAAAATCCGGTTAATTTTGGCCCTTCCCCCGGCCTAATAACTTTTTATAATAAGCCTGGCGGATTAAACGTCCGGGTGGACGATTTAGCTTATTGCGGATATACCGTGCAGCCTTTTTATGATTCGCTTATCGGAAAACTTATAGTTCACGACACAAACAGGACGGGAGCAATAAATAAAGTTAAAAATGCTCTTAACGAATTTAAAATAGAAGGCATAGAAACTAATATCCCTTTTCTTAAAAGGATTCTTAACGACGCCGATTATGTTTCCGGCAACGTCGATATAGGTTATGTCCAAAGGTTTCTGGAAAGATAAAAATTAATTAAAATTAATTTTAAATTCTTAAGTTTTATATTGCAATTAATTTAATAAAATTATTAAAATATATATGAAATAAAACAATAAAGAGAATATTTAAAGATAAAAGGGGGATTTATGGATTTTCCAAAAGGATTAAAATACAATTCCGAACATATCTGGGTTAAAGCCAACGGCGATAACGCCCTTATAGGAGTTACCGACTATGCGCAGGACCAGTTGGGAGATATTATATACGTCGATTTGCCCGAAACAGGTTACGAGCTTGAACAGAACGAATCTTTCGGAACTATCGAATCGGCCAAATCTGTTTCCGAACTTTATGCTCCCGTCAGCGGACATGTAATAAGCGTTAACGATGCGTTAAAAGACGAACCTGAGCTCGTAAACGAAGAACCTTATGATTCCGGATGGTTGCTTAAGGTTAAACTGACAAACGAAGACGAATTAAACGATCTTATGGACCAGAACACATATGAAGCATACATTAAGGATAACGAATAACGGCTGATGATTTCCCAAATGGCTGACGAAGACGAAGAGGGTTTCGATGTTATAATTTCAGATTCAGGCGGCTGCACAGGTAGTTTCAATATGTCTGCCGATTTGTTTTTGTTAAATAAATATAAAATTTGGAACAATTTTTCGAGCCGGCCAACCTTAAGGGTTTATTATTTCTCCCCCCCAGCCCTTTCGTTTGGTTATTTTCAAGGAGATAAAGAAATAGATTATAAAATAATCGAAAGAACTAAAAAGAAAGGTTACGATGTCGTTTCGAGACCGACGGGCGGCAGGGCGGTATTGCATAAAAATGAGATAACATATTCTATAACCGCTTCGTATAAAAATGGAATTTTTGCAGGAAAATTAATGGAAACATATAAAAAAATCGGTCGTTTTTTGTATCTTTTTTTTGTAAAATTAGGACTAAAGCCGGATTCCGGCGATATTAGCGCAAGCGGCGAATTTTTACAAGGCAGCGGCAAGAGGCTAAAAAATAATTTTAATTGCTTTCTTAAGGCGCATCCTTTTGAAATAACCTTCGGTGAAAAAAAAATTTGCGGTAATTCTCAGAGAAGAAGCGGCGGCGCATTTTTACAGCATGGGTCGATTTACATAGATTATAATCCGGCAGAACATATAGAAATTTTTACAGGCGGTATAGCCAGCGGCCCTAATGGTGGCGGAGATTATTCCGATTATTTTAATAATGTTACGGGAATCCGTCAGGAAATGGAAAATGCGGGCATCGATTTTGGCGGAAGCGATTTATCCTTTGAAAATCTCTCCAAAATAATGGTCGAATCCTTTTCTGAAATTTACGGACTTAATGCGAATCCCGTACCTTCAAATATCTTTTCAAATCTTTAGCGTTTCAAATTCGTTTCAAATTCTTAGTTGCCTGAAACTTAGTTTTATGATATATATAATATATATTATATAATA
>DAHVNW010000066.1 GCA_027319095.1 bacterium
ATAAAGCGCATATATTTTTATAATTTTTTTATATAAGACAAATAGGAGAATCTCAAATGGCAAATCCAAAGAAAAGACATTCAAAATGCAGAAGGGATAAAAGAAGGACGCACGACAGTCTTACGCCCGTTAATTATTCAAAATGCCCCAATTGCGGCGAACCTATCCTCCCTCACAGAATGTGTCCAAGCTGCAAAACTTATAAAGGCAGAAAAATAGTAGCGGAAAAAGCACAGGAAAAATCTTAAATAAGCGGACGCCTATGCGTAAACTTGGAGACTGTTAATGATTAGAATCGCTTTAGACGGTTTCGGTTCGGACAAGGCTCCGGAGCCTGAAGTTATCGGCGCCATAGCCGCAGTTGAGTCAAATAAGGATATAGAAATAACTATAACCGGTGATGAAACCGCTTTAAAGGATGCTCTTAAAAAAAACAATTATGACGGTTCCAGAATTAAAATCGTTCATGCGCCTGAACGCATAACGATGGAAGATTCGCCTTCGGCTATAGTAAGAAATAAAAAAAATTCTTCAATGCGCGTCGCTTACGAATTAGTAAAAAATAATGAAGCCGATGCAATCATTAGTGCGGGTAACAGCGGAGCTTCCTTAGCCATTGCTATGTTTGTTTTTAAAAGAATTAACGGAATTGACAGACCTGCGATAGCCACGATTATGCCGGCGGTCGGCGGATATACAGTTTTAATAGACGCAGGGGCTAACGTTGACGTCAAACCTTATCACCTTGCGGAATTTGCCATAATGGGTTCGGAATATGCCTCGTTTATGAAGGGAATCGATAATCCAAAGGTAGGATTATTAAGCAACGGCGAAGAGACATCTAAGGGAAATGACCTTACGAGGGAAGCGTTTACTATAATTAAAAATACCGATTTAAATTTTTACGGATATGTGGAAGGAAGGGAAGTGTTTAACGGCAAAGTCGATGTCGTCGTTTGCGACGGATTTACCGGAAACGTTATATTGAAAGCCGCGGAAACTTTGGCAGAGACTATTTTTAATCTTTTAAGAGAAGAAATAAATAAAAGTTTTATGGCAAAGTGCGGTTTTTTTATGGCAAGAAAATCTTTAAAAAAATTTAAAAAGCTCGTGGATCATAACGAATACGGCGGCGCGCCGTTATTGGGCGTTAACGGAGCCGCTTTTATAGCGCACGGAGGAGCTAGTCCAAAAGCTTTAACGAGCGCAATATTGGTAGCAAAGCATTTCGTAGAAAAAGGGATAATACATAATATAAGCAATAAAATAGAAGCAAATGCTCAAAATATTCAAAATTAATTTAATTACGGAGTTTAATTTAAGTTGATATATTCAAAAATAGCAGGAATCGGTTCTTTCGTTCCGGAAAAAGTGCTGACGAACGAAGAACTGTGCAATATAGTGGACACATCCGACGAATGGATTACTTCGAGGACTGGCATAAAAGAAAGGAGAATTGCGGAAAAAGGTTTGACGACCTCCGACATAGCGGCGGCGGCGGCAAAAAAAGCATTAGATATTTCAGGTTTAAAACCGGAAGACATAGAGCTTATACTTGTCGGAACTATAACTCCCGATATGATTTTTCCGTCGACTGCCTGTATAGTGCAGGACAAATTGGGGCTTAAGAATGCGGCTGCTTTCGATATCAGCGCGGGTTGCAGCGGTTTTATATATTCGCTGTCGGTAGCCGACAGTTTTATAAAATCGGGAAAATATAAAAATATTTTAGTTATAGGGGCAGATCTTCTTTCAAGAATAACCGATTACGAGGACAGGTCAACCTGCGTTTTATTCGGAGACGGCGGCGGAGCCGCGGTGTTGACGGCAAATATTCAAAATAACCGCGGTATTCTTTCTACGCATATGCATTCCAAAGGCGGACATGATGATATTCTAATGCTGAAAGCCGGCGGCTCATTGATGCCGGCCAGCCTTGAAAGCGTTAACGGCCGCGAGCACTATATAAAAATGAAAGGTTCCGAACTGTTCAGGTATGCCGTAAATTATCTTAAAGATATAGCCCAGGAAGCGATAGATTTTAACGGACTTAAACCTGAAGATATAGATTTATTCGTTCCGCACCAGGCCAACGTCAGAATTATAGAAGCTACGGCAAAGAAATTAAAATTTCCCATGGAAAGAGTTTTCGTTAACGTGGAAAAATATGGCAATACTTCAAGCGGTTCTATACCGATTGCTCTTGACGAAGCTTATAAGTCGGGCAGAATTAAAGAAAACGACATAGTGCTTATAGATGCTATAGGCGCAGGTTTAACATGGGCTTCTTCTATAATAAGGTGGTAGAATAAAATGATAAAATCTCCTGTCTGCGATATTCTTGAAATAAAATATCCGGTATTTCAGGGCGGTATGGCGTGGGCGTCAAACCACAAGCTTGCTGCAGCCGTTTCAAATGCGGGAGGTTTGGGTATTATAGGCGCAGGACAGATGCCGCCGGATCTTGTCGTGCAGGAAATAAGAAAGGCAAAAGAAAACACGGACAAACCGTTCGGGGTTAATCTTATATTATATTTAAGCTATATCGACGAACTTATCGATGCGGTAATAAAAGAAAAGGTCTCGGTAGTTACTACAGGGGCGGGCAATGCGGGCCCTTACATAAAAAAGTTTCATGATGCCGGAATAAAGGTTATACCCGTTATACCTTCTACGGCTCTTGCAAAAAGAATGGAAAAAGCCGGAGCGGACGCCGTAATTGCGGAAGGCACGGAATCGGGCGGACATATAGGCGAAATTACTACTATGGCTTTGGTTCCGCAGGTTGCAGACGCCGTTAATATTCCGGTAATAGCCGCAGGCGGCATTGCCGATTACAGGGGTTTTGCGGCGGCGTTATGTCTCGGAGCGAGCGGCATTCAAATGGGAACGAGGTTTCTTGCGACTAAAGAGTGTCATATACATCAGAACTGGAAAAATTCCGTTATAAAAGCGTCCGACAGAGATACCGTCGTTACGGGAAGACCAACCGGCCATCCAGTCAGAGTTTTAAAAAACAAGCTTGCAAAAATGTTTCTTGAGCTTGAAGAAAAATGTGCGCCAATCGAAGAATACGAAAAACTTGGAACTGGAAAATTAAAAGCGGCGTCGGTTGACGGCGATGCGGAAATGGGTTCTTTAATGAGCGGTCAGATAGCAGGTCTTATAAAAGAAGAAAAAACCGTAAAAGAAGTTATAGACGAAATTGTTTCGCAAACGGAAGCATTTTTTAAAAACGCAGGAAAATTTATAACTAATTAATTATATTTTAAATTATATTTTATTTTTATAAAATTTATGGAAACGGAAAAAGCTTTAAATTTAAATTCAAATATTGCTTTTGTTTTCCCCGGTCAAGGGTCTCAGCATATAGGCATGGGAAAAGATTTTTTTGAAAATTTCAGCGAAGCGCGTCATGTTTTGGAAGAATCTTCGGACGTTTTAAAGCAGGATATGAAAGACTTAATTCTCGGCAGCGGCGAAAGCGCATTGAACCTGACGGAAAATACGCAGCCTGCACTTTTGACCGTCAGCATTGCCATACTCAGAGTAATAGAAAAAGAATTTGGATTAAAGCCGAAATGTGTTTCGGGGCATAGTTTGGGAGAATATACCGCAAATGTTTCTGCGGGAAGCATTGATTTTAATTATGCTCTTTTAATAGTTAAGAAAAGAGGATTGTTTATGCAGACCGCTTGTCCCGTAGGTTTCGGCAAAATGGCGGCTGTTATAGGACTTGACGACGCCGTAATAAAAAACGTTATAAAAGAAGTAAATGATGCAAAAAATGAAGAAGGGGTCTTTATAGCAAACTTAAATTCTACTATTCAGACGGTAATATCCGGAATTTCGTCTTTTATAGACGAAACGTGCGCACTGCTTAAGGAAAAAGGAGCAAAAAAAATAGTTATGATTCCGGTAAGCGCGCCGTTTCATACGCCTTTTATGGCTAAAGCGAAAGAAAACCTGTCAATGTTTATAGACGCAAGCCGTTTTAACGATGCAGGTTTTGAAATATTTTCCAACGCAACGTCGCTTAATTATTTTAAAAAAGACGATGCAGTCAGGCTTCTTTTGGAGCAGATAACGTCGCCGGTTATGTGGAAAGATTTAGTGATAAATATGGAGAAAATATCCGGAATTACTAAGTTTATAGAAATCGGACCGTCGAACGTATTAAGCGGATTAATTAAAAGAATAGATAAAAATGCTGACGCCGTTTCTATTAATTCCGTGGATTCGCTTAAAGAATTAGATAAAATAAAATTAGAAAACTGATAAATTTATTAAAGACAGGAGAGTTTTATGTCCGTTAATATTGACCTGAAAGGTAAAGTTGCCGTTGTGACGGGAGGTTCTTCCGGAATAGGACTGTCTATATCTAAGGTTTTGCTTAATGCAGGCGCAAGAGTTATAATAATCGATATCGACGATAAAAGATTTGAAACCGTTAAGGATGAAATAAAAAAAATATCGGACGATTTTGATTTTTATACTTCAAACGTTAAAAATTCAGAAAAAATTTCCGATACGGTTAATGCGGTTATAGCTAAAGAATCTAAGATAGATATTCTCGTCAATAATGCCGGAATCGTTAAAGACGGACTGCTTATAAGGATGAGCGACGAAGACTGGTTGGACGTTATAGACGTCAATCTTAACGGCATGTTTTATATTACCAAAAATGTATTAAAACATATGTTTAAGGCAAAGTCCGGAAGAATAATAAGCATTGCCTCGGTTATAGGGGAAATCGGCAATACCGGACAGGCTAACTATGCCGCTTCTAAAGCGGGCATTATAGCTTTTACAAAATCTATAGCAAAAGAATATGCGGCGAGAGGAATACTCGCAAATGCGATAGCACCCGGATTCATAAGGACGGTAATGACCGATAAACTGCCGGAAGACGTAAAAGATGCCATTAAAAAAAGTATTCCTTTAAACAAAATAGCCGAACCGGAGGAGATAGCAAACGCCGTTCTCTTCCTATGTTCGGAACTTTCCGCCTATATTACCGGTACCGTTTTAAACGTCAACGGCGGGATGTATATGTAACGCAGGGAAAGAATTGAATTCTGGCACCATAATATAATAATGAGGAGGTGAAAGTAAATGTCAGTGGAGAGCAAGGTAAAAGAGATTATCGTCGAGCAGTTAGGAGTTACACCCGATGAAGTTACAAACGAAGCTTCTTTCGTTGAGGATCTCGGAGCAGATTCTTTAGATACCGTCGAATTAGTAATGGCTTTCGAGGAAGAATTCGGAATAGAAATATCCGACGAAGATGCCGAAAAAATTAAAACGGTTCAGGATGCCGTTTCATATATCGACGAACATACAAAATAATATAATTTATTTACAATGCACT
>DAHVNW010000067.1 GCA_027319095.1 bacterium
AAAAAGGGCGTACCTGCGAAACAGGCAAAATCATATCTATCGGCGGCAATGCGTTTCATAACGGACTCGTACCGGTTTATGTAAGCCTGCAAAAGAATTCTATATTATTTCCCGGCGAATGGGTTAAAGTGCGATTTGAAGAATCTTCAGCCTCCGCCTTTTCTTTGCCCGAAAGAGCGGTTTTTATACATAATGGCGGAACGGCTGTATTCACGGTAGTAAATAAAAAAGCGCAGGCGGTCGGCGTTAAAGTGGTTAAACAAAAAAACGGCATAGCATACGTTAAAGGACGAATTAAGTCCGGAGAACCGGTAATAATATATCCCGTTACGAGACTTAAATCAGGCATCTCGGTGGAGATAAAACATTGAAAAGATATCTTAATTTTCTTTTAAAAAATAAGTTTTCGGTAATTCTTCTTTCTTTAATGGTCATCGGCGTCGGTTGGTTTTATACCCGCAATATGCCGGAGAGCATTTTCCCCGACGTCAATTTTCCAAGAGTTTCCGTTTTAGTACACAGCGGCAGACTGCCCGTAAAATTTATGCTGGTTCAGGCGACCAAGCCTCTTGAAGCCGCGGCGGAAGGAGAACAGGGCGTCCGCCTTGTCCGCTCTCAAACCGGCAACGGTATATCTAAAATTACCGTTTATTTTCAATCTAACATAAAACCCCACATAGCGTATTTAATGCTTGAATCCCGTTTAAGCCATGTGGCGCTGCCGCCGGGCAGTAAAATGACCGTCCGGCTGATGTCGCCTAACGTATATCCTTTTGCAGAGTATGCCCTTGTTTCTAACCGTAAAAATTATAGCAGTTCCGATATGATGTCGATTTTTGCTTACAAGATAAGACCCGCTTTACTGTCGGTCAAAGGAATTTATCAGATAGAAGGAACGGGACGCGGATGGCCGGAGATCGGCGTAAACTTAAACCCGCTCCGTCTTGCCCAGTATCATATAAGTCCGGAAAATATAGTTAAAATACTGAGGTCTTATCAGGGACCTTTTTTTTCGGGAGTGCTTAACGCATATCATAAGCAGTTCGTAGTAGCGGCTACTCCACGTCCGGCGGATATAAAAGACCTGTCAAATCTTATGATTCCGGTAAAGCATACCCTTCTGCCTTTAAAATCCTTAGGCAAGGTAAATATAGTCTCTCCGTCTTTAATCCGCGAAGCGGCGGTAAGCGGATACCGCCATGCCCTTCTTATCGATATTATGCCGGATTTAAATATAAATACCGTTAAAGTCGCCGGAAACATCGGCAGGCGGATTAAATCTTTAAACAACCGCCTGCCGAAGGGCTTAAAAATAATCTCAGTCTATAATACAAGCCGGCTCATACATTCTAATCTTAAAGACGTATGGATTGCCTTAATTATGGGCGGTTTAATCGCGCTGTTGGTCGTATTCCTCTTTTTAAAGCGCCTCGACGGCGCTCTTATAGCCCTTGCCGTAATACCCGTCTCGGTATCTTTGACGGTTATCATTCTTAATGCTTTAGGTTTCGGTCTTAATATTATGACGCTCGGCGGATTAACGGCGTCAATCGGAGCTATGATAGACCATGCAATAGTAATAGTGGAAAGAGGCTTTCATAAGATGAAGGGGGGATTGGCGGAAGAAACAGGCGGCGATTCGGCATTGGAGCGCGTAGGCAAAATACTTCCGCTTATGACCGCCGCTACAATTACGTCTTCTATTGTTTTTATACCCCTTATCTTTATACACGGAACTCTCGGCATACTTTTTAAGCAGATGGCGCTTTCGATAGTTATAGCGCTTATAACGTCTCAGCTGACGGCTTTAACCCTTACTCCGATACTTACCGTAATTCTTACAAAAAGAAAAAGGGGCGGAGGTAAAATTTATAAAAAAAACAGGCTTAGAAAAATTTACGGCTATATGCTGATTAAGGGCATGAAATCGCCTTGGCTTGCATTGCCGGTAATTTTTGTTCTAATAATTACGGCTGCGTTTTCACTGTTTTACCTGCGGACGGCTTTTCTGCCGAAATGGGACGAGGGAATTTTTGTCGTCCCTTTCAGAACTCCGGTTGGAAGCAGCGTTGCCGGTACAGAAAGAACCGGAAAATATCTTATGCGCATAGCTAAAAAAAACCATGACGTAAAAATGGTTTCATTGGTAGTAGGCAGGAGTTTGGACAACCCTTATTCTACGCCTAACAAAGGCGATTTGACGATAGTTTTAAGAAGAAACCGCACAGAAACTACCGAAAAAATAATGAGAAAGCTTTATAATAAATTTCACAATGCGGCTCCAAACCTAATCGACCTTAATTTTCAACAGCTCATGGTAAACCGTCTCGGGTTTTTATCGGGCTCCCATGCGCCCTTAGAAGTCATGCTTTTCGGCAAAAGCTCTAATACGCTCAGAAAATACGGCAAAATTTTAGCGGATAAATTAAGAAAAACCGGCAATTTTCAATACGTCAATTTTAAATCTCCTTCGGCAGGACCGGAAGTAACTCTTACGCCGACGGATTATGCGGCTGCATACGGCATATCTCCGCCCGTAATAGCGGATAAAGTCAAAAGACTCCTATGGGGACAAAAAGCCGGCTTTTTGCTTTACGGCGAACAGGTACTTCCCGTGCGCGTCTTTATCAAAAAGAAATCGGTCTCGGTGTCCGGACTAAAAAACTGGCCCTTTACCCTTAAAAACGGAACGCATACGAGATTAGACTATATTTCTAAAATACGCATCAAAAAAGCCGTTCCTTTTATAACCCACCAGAATATGGCTCCGTATGCCTATATCTTCATTCAGCCTATAAAAGGCGAAGGTCTTTCGGCCGGAGCGGCTAAAGCCCGCTCGATTATCGACTCTATGCATCTTCCGACGTCCGTTACCGCCTCTATCGGAGGATATTATCGTTCCCAAGTAAAAAGTTTTAAACAGATGGCAGTTATGCTTACTTTTGCGCTTATACTTATATTCGTCTTTTTCGGTTTTCAGTTCGCAAGCCAGCGCGCTGCAATAGCTTCGATGACGGCAATTGCGCTGTCGGGAGCGGGAGCGCTTGCCGCCCTTTTAATAACAGGCATCGAACTCGACAGCACCGCATTTCTTGGAATTCTTTTAGTTTTTGCTATTTCCACGAATAATGCGATTCTTATATTCGCAAGGTCAAGGCAGATAAGCGGCGCAGTTAACTCGTCACCAAGCCCCTCTTCGGTTTTCCTTGCCGCCAGAGAACGTCTCCGCCCGATACTGATGACTATGCTTGCCGACGTTTTCGGTTTTTTGCCGTTGGCTGTCGGCATAGGAAGAGGTACGGATCTTTTAAAACCCCTTTCCGTTGCGGTTATGGGCGGATTATTAATATCCGTTTTTATGTCCCTATGGCTTGCCCCCGTAATATACGCCGGTCTTTTTAGTAACCGTAAAGACGGCATTAAATTTCATTAAACTTTATTTTGGGTTACAAAACCTGTAAAATTATGTTATTATAAGTTAATATTTATAATTTTAAATAAAAATTACAATACAATTTTGAGGCAGTTTATATATGAATTCTTTTTTTACGCCTAACGTATCATTTTTAGTAGCTTTTTTAGCGGGATTATTTTCTTTCATAAGCCCGTGCGTGTTTCCGTTAATACCGTCTTATCTGTCTTATATATCCGGTTTATCCGTTAAAGAATTAACTGACGACGAACCGGCAAATGATAAGATTAGAGCTAAATTTATAGCCGTCAAACATTCTTTAATGTTTATTCTGGGATTTACGGCTGTATTCGTTCTTTTGGGGGTATTTTCAAGCGCCGTAGGTTCTTTACTCCATTCTATATGGCTTATGAGAATAGCGGGTATTTTTATAGTATTTATGGGACTATTCATACTCGGAGCTTTTAATAAAATAAAATTTCTGTCGTTTATGAATGCAGACGCCAATATTAATATTAAAAATAAACCGTTAGGACTAATCGGCTCCGCCCTTGTAGGCGTCGTGTTCGCCGCCGCTTGGACGCCGTGCATAGGTCCTATTTTAGCGTCTATTCTTTTTATAGCTTCGACTATGCACAATACGACAGCGGGAGCAGAATTATTATTTGTTTACGCAATGGGGCTTGCCGTTCCTTTCTTTATAAGTTCCGTATCGTTAAATTTATTTCTATCGGCTTTCAAAAGGATAAGACCTTTTATAAAAACTATATCGGTAATAAGCGGGGTAATTTTAATTGCAGTCGGGATACTTATATTTTTTAATTATCTATCGGTAATATCTTTATATTTCGGCAATGCTTTTCATTATAAGATACCGTATAACGGATAGCTTTTAAGTGAATATAACATTTTATGCAAAAAAAAATTTCGGTTGCGGTAAAAACAGGTTCAAAAACCGAAGGCTATGAAATATTAGACGACGGAACGCTGAAAATTTCAATAAAGGAACGCCCTGTAGAGAATAAAGCAAACGAAGCGGTCATAAGAAAAATTTCCGAAATTTACGGCAAGCCTAAAAATAAAATTACCATAAAAACCGGTTTGAAATCTAAAAATAAAATAGTCGTAATCGAAGAATGAGGTTGAAATTTACGGATAATATTGTGGAAACATTAAAAAATATTGAAGATCCGGCTAAAAGAAGGGCTGCTTTTATCGGCATTCTAACGAATGAATTAAAAAACAACAATAAATTTCCTCCAGTAATTGTCGGAGGTGAAGCTCTTGAAATCTATACGCAGGGGAATTATACGACCGGAGATATCGATATAATTACAAAAGAAAGCAAAAAAACATTATTATCTATTTTAGAAAAATGGGATTTTAAAGAATTAGATAGGTTTATAGTAAACGAAGAACTGGATATTTATATTGACGTTTGCGGCGATATTTACGACAAAAAGAGGACAAACAGGATAAAATTGAATGACAATACTATAATAACTTTAATTACCGTAGAAGATTTGATTATCGACAGATTTTGCAGTTTTAAATTTTGGAAAATTAAAGAAGATTTCAGGTGGGGACTGGTTTTATTGTATAATTACGATAAAAAAATAGACAAAAAATACTTAAAGGAAAGAGCATTAGAAGAAAATGTTTCCGATATTTTAAAAAAAGCAAAAAATAAAATAGCTTACGAGGTTAAAAAAAATGGACCAAATATGGGATTATGACGAAATTAAATTAATCGTAAAATCAAAAAAGCCGGAATTGGTAAAAATAGGGCTATATCCTTTCGATAAAAAAGGGCATAGAAACAGGAAAATATCTAAAGAAAATTTGCTTTTTAAAATGACCGTTTTAAGGGCTAAAAAATTTCCTCCTAAAATCGATAAAAACGGAAATATGATTTTACCTTTTTTTTATAATATTATATAGATTTCCATA
>DAHVNW010000068.1 GCA_027319095.1 bacterium
ACGGAATTGACATTGCCGGCGTAATAGTGAAACCAAGCAAGAACGATAATGGCTTTATTGATCAATATGGTAATTTTCTTTTTGGTTTCTTGCCAATTGGAAGTTCTATAGAGGATTTAAAAAACGAAGTGCAAGATTGGTTTGAAAATTGTGCCGGAGATTAAAATAAAGGACAGAAGTGTATTTACGTTGCTGTCCTTTGTTTTAACTTGGCGGGGTATTTTAAAAAAAGGTAAGAAAAAAATGATAAAAAAAATATGTATTTCCGGTCCGGCGGCATCCGGAAAAACTCATTGCATAGAAAATTATCTTGATGGTCGAATACAAGATTTGACTGTTTTGAGTGAATCTTCGAGAAAAGTCGCCGAGATTTATCCTGAATTGCCTACCGAAAATATTAATAAGTTCAGGGAAAAGATTTGCGAATTTCAAAGGCAGAGAGAGAATATTATCGAAAACCTTATTGACGACGGTATTATGATTTGCGACAGGGGCGTATTTGATAATCTCGCATTTCTATTATTGCAGGACAAAAACCAGTTTCACAAAGAATTCACAATACTTCTTAATGCCTATAAAAATAAATTAATAAAACCCTACGACTATATTTTTTATTTTGACGTAGATTTGCTGAGCGGTATTACTCCATTGTTAAGTAAATCTCTAAGCGATCCGCTAAGAAAAGCGACAATCAATGTAAATAATTATGCAAATCATATCGTAGAGTTTAGGAATGCCTTTATAGAAGTGACAAGTTATTTTAAGAATATAAAGGTTATTCCGGTAGTGGCGAAACCGGATGAGGAAGGATTTAATTTAAGAAATACATTAGTCAAAGATTATATTTTGGCTAATACTTATCCGGCCGTCCGCAAAGCGGACAAAACGCAGGACAAACTTCGCTATATATTCAGAGGGCAAAATTTATGAGTAAAGTAATAATATTCGATACCGAAACGACGGGAATTACCGAACCTGTTTTAATAGAAGCCGCAGGCATTATTATTAACGGCAGTCCATTTAACGACCAAACAGAAACTTTTAGTCAACGCTATAATCCTGGGAAACCTATAAGTTTCGGCGCTATGGCCACTCACAATATATTAGATTGCGACTTAATAGATTGCCCGCCGGCAACGGAATTTAAGCTTCCCGAAAATACGGCGTATCTCGTCGGGCATAATATAGACTTCGATTGGGAAGTTATAGGAAAGCCCAATGTTAGATTAATTGATACATTGCCTATGGCAAGAAAATTGTGGACGCAACTCGATTCGCATAATCTTGGAGCTTTGAGTTATGCGTTATGTGATGAGTCGGAGAGACCTGAAATAAGAGAAAAATTAATTAATAGGCACAGCGCATTAGTAGATGTGGAGCTTTGCCTTGAATTATTAAGATTTATATTAAAAGAAAAATCGGAATTAAAATCCTGGGGCGACATCTGGAGATTTTCGGAAGAAGCAAGAATACCGGATATAATGCCTTTCGGAAAACATAAGGGCATAGCGATAAAAGATTTACCTAAAGATTATAAAACTTGGCTATTATCGCAAGATATTGATAAATATTTGAAAATCGTTTTGCGGGCAAAATAACTTCGCTATAGAGATAAGGAGGTAACTATTATGACCGTGATGCAAATCGACAAAATATGTTTGGCATTATTAATCAAAAATGTAAAACGTTTAAAAGAAAATATTGAGTATCTCAATGAAGACGGCAGCCTTGATATATACACTCATGTTGAGGCTATTTTAAACGATACAAAGGATAGCCCCGAAAAAAAATTACAGTTTTTCTATGATGAGTTATTTAAAATGTATGGAAAAAAAAATAAAGTAGAAACGATAAATATCAAAAAAGCGGCTTAAACGCTTTGCGGACAAATATTTTTTAAAAATTAAATTAATTTAAATAAAGGAGAATTAAAAATGCAGAACCAATTAATGTCACAAAAAAAAGATAATTTCGCTGTTGTAAGAGACTTGTTAGAGAAATCAAAGAGCGAGATCGCCAAGGCATTGCCGAAGTCGATAACGCCCGAAAGAATTGCAAGAATTGCATTAACAACGTTAAGAAAAAATCCTGCTTTATTAGATTGCGATCCAAGTTCATTTCTTGGCGCAGTTATGCAGGCGTCGCAGTTAGGATTTGAGTTAGACGATAATCTTGGTTATGTTTATCTCGTACCCTTTTACAATAAAAAAACTGGCAAAAAAGAAATACAACTTTTTATAGGTTATCGAGGCCTTATAGAGCTCGCTCGCAGGTCCGGCAAATTAAGAAATATAAGTGCAAGAATAGTCTATGAAAATGAGCCTTTTCTTATTGAATATGGCCTTATGGAAACGCTTAAACATACACCGCTGCCACCGTCAGAAAGAGGAAAAAACATTAGAGGTGTTTATGTGGTGGCATTTATGAATGATAATTCAAGTGTTTTTGATTTTATGTGGGCGGAAGAAATCGAAGAAGTTAAAAAATTATCTAAGTCGGGTGATAGCAAAACATCTCCGTGGGCAACGCACGAAGAGGAAATGATGAAGAAAACGGTCATAAGAAAGCTTATGAAGTATCTATCCTTATCGCCTGAAGTAACTAAGGCCACCGTCATAGATGAATATGGCGAAGCCGGAATTAATACTAAGGATATGTTTATAGGTTCGGAAACCGGCAATAGAACTTTGGGTATGACGGAGCCTAAAGCTATAACGAACGATAAAAAAGTAGCCCAATTATCAGACTATAAAACAGAAACCGTAAATAACAATACTGATAATCAGGCAATTCCGCCAAAAACCGAAATAGAAACAAAGTCCGATGTTTTAACCGAAAATCCTGATTATTACGAGGATGTCGATTATTATACTGACATTCCTTGGGACGATGATGAAGCGTCCGCAATACAGAATGAAACAGAACCGAAAACACCGGCGACAACCGTCCAGGACACGGCAACCAATAAAAAAGACAACAACATCGAGCATATAACCGACAAACAGCTATCCTATATTCAAAGCTTATGCAAACAAAAATGCATTTATGAAGATAATATGCCTGAGTTTACCGCAGGTGTTTTTGGAGAACCTATTAACTTAATAGAATTATCTAAAAAACAAGCTAAGGTCTTAATAGATTACTTAAAAGCCATAGTTTAAAAAAAACGGGGGTATAGGGGTATGTTAAGGCCTGATTTTGACGAAAAAAATCACGAATACCGTTACGGCGGCAAGAAATTGCCGTCCGTAACTACCGTAATAAAGGAAGTGCTCAATATTCAATACCCTGACTATGCGATTTACCACGCCACACGCGGGACTTACGTTCATACCGCAATAGAATTATATCTTAAAGGTATTTTAGATTTTAAAACTGTTGACGAGACAATAAAGCCTTATCTTGACTCTTTTATAGCATTTCAAGAAAAGGCAAAAATAGAACCTCTTTTATTGGAAGAACGCTTTGCGGACAAAAATATCACTTTTGCAGGAACGGTCGATATAGTCGGCAAAGTGAAAGGTAAAACTTATCTATTCGACATCAAGACTGGGCAAAAGCAGGATTCATATAATGCCCAAATGGCAGGTTACAAGAAACTTTTAAACGATAATGATATAGAAATAGACGGCATATACATTTTAGATTTAAAGCCAGCAGTGTGCAAAGTTATTAAAGTCGAAAACATTGAGAAATACTGGGGACTATTTGAGGGGATGTTACGAGTTTACTGGTATAAGTTGAATAAAACTATTATTTGATTTTAGGGGGGGGGGGGTCATGCCTATTTCAATAAAAACTAAAAACAAAAGATACTATTTGGCGCATAGAGAACATTTGTTAGAAAAAAGAAAAGAAAAAGTCGATAAATACAGAAAATTGTCATACAAAGAGCGCTGGACGACTCATAGGGCAAACGACAATTTCGGCGACGCTGAAAAACCGGCACCGAGAGAGAAAATGCTTGCTTGGATAGAAGAAGTAAATAGAAGGGAAGAAAACGCAAAGCGGACAAACTAACTTCGCTATAAAAATATGGAAACTATATTACAACAAATCGCAAAGCACAAAAAAGGGATAGAATCAAAATATCCCTATTTAAACGGTTTAAATAACGAACAACTTTCGGCAGTTCTGCAAACTGAAGGTCCGGTTCTTGTTTTTGCCGGAGCAGGATCAGGCAAAACGAGAGTTATTACCTATAGAGCTTTACATCTAATAAAAAAGGGTCTTGCCGAGCCAGGCCGCATATTAGGGGTTACATTTACCAATAAAGCGGCGGGCGAGATGAGAGAGAGGATTAAAAAAGCGTTAGGAAACGAAAAAAACGGATTACCTGAGTTTTCGACGTTTCATTCTTTTTGCCTTAAAGTTTTAAGGCTTCATGCTCATCTAATAGGTTATAAGGAATCGTTTATCGTATTGGACGAAGACGATTCTGAAAAACTTATTAAAGTCGCCGTATCAGAGTTAAATTTAGACGAAGAAGTTTATACGGCAGGTAAGGCTAAAGAGTTTATATCAAAGCATAAAAGCGAATATATAGGCTCTGATGAAATACTGACTGACGAAAGCAGCCCTATTCAAAGAAACCTCGTAAGTATTTATAGAAAATATAACGAGAAATTAAAAGAGTTGAATGCAATGGACTTCGACGATTTGCTTTTTAACAGCGTTTTACTCTTCGAGGAAAAACCTTTTGTATTAGATTTTTACAAGGATTTTTATAAATATATCATGGTCGATGAGTTTCAGGATACTAATTATATCCAGGATAAATTTATAAAAATGCTTGCCGGAAAACATAAAAATATATGCGTGGTCGGAGACGACGATCAGTCTATTTATGGTTTTCGGGGAGCTTTGGTAGATAACATTTTAAAGTTTAAAAATAGTTTTAAGGACTGTAAGGAAATCCATTTAGGAAAAAATTACAGGTCTAACGAAACTATCTTAAACGCCGCCTCTAACGTTATAAAGATAAATCAAAAAAGGGCGGATAAAGAAATAATGCCGGTTAAAAAAGGCGGAAAGCCCGTTAAGGTTTATAAGTTTGAAACGGATGAACAGGAAGCGGGGTATATTGCAAGAGAAATTAAACTATTGACGCGGTCCGGATATTCATATAAAGATATGGCTATTTTATATAGGATAAATTCCTTATCGAGAGGTATCGAGGCAGGATTAT
>DAHVNW010000069.1 GCA_027319095.1 bacterium
TGTTATTTGCTTTTTGATTTTGCAGGTTTGCTTTTAGATGTAGAAGCGGCTTTTTTGGATGCGCATGCCATTTTTTATCACCTCCGTAAGTTATCTATTTATTAAACGGAATATTTAATAATTATCTTTAATAATTATTAACTTTTAAATAGATTATACCACATTAAAATGGAAATATTTAATCCGAAACAAATTAAATCTCTGTAATCATCGGGAAGATAAAAGGATGCCTGTCAATATTTTTATTTAAATATTTTTTCAAGGCCTTTCTAATATCGTCTTTAACCTTTACCCAATCTATATTCTCTTTTTCTTTTTTTTGATTTTCTTCGATAACGTTCATAACCAATTTATGAAGAATTTCGTTTAATTCCTTAAAATAGTCTTCAAAAACAAACCCTTTTGAAACTATATCGGGTCCGGAAATTATATTCGACGTTTTGGAATCCACTACGAGCTGGACTATAATCATACCGTTTTCGGAAAGATGCGCCCGCTCTTTAAGGGTATGGGCGCCGACATCGCCGATTCCTTTACCGTCTACGAAAATTCTGCCGGCGTAAACGTCTGCGCCTCTGACGCATTCCGATTCTGCGTTAAATTCAAGGCTGTTCCCGTTTTCGAGGACAAAAACGTTTGATGCCGGAATTCCCGAATTAACGGCCAGTTTTTTATGCTGATAAAGGTGTTTTAATTCTCCGTGAACGGGGATAAAAAATTTCGGCTTAACTATATTTATCATAAATTTAAGTTCTTCTTTGCTGGCATGTCCCGACACATGAATTGCGGATATATTTTCGTAATAGACTTCCGCTCCTCTTTTATAAAGATTGTTTATTATTTTGGATATAGCTTTTTCGTTTCCGGGAATAAACTTGGAAGACATTAAGACAAGGTCGTTAGGTCTAATTTTTACGTATTTGTGGTCATCGACGGAAATCCTCGATAACGCCGACATCGCTTCGCCCTGAGTACCCGTAGTAAGTATTAAAAGTTCTTCCGGTTTATAATAGCCGATAGTTTCTTCGTCTATTAAAATTTCTTCGGGAATGCTTAAATAGCCCAATTTTCTGGCTACCTTCGTGTAGGTCATAAGGCTTCTGCCGCTGAATATAACCTTTTTATTAAATTCGGCGGCGAGCGAAAGAAGTTCCGAAATCCTGTGTATATTTGAAGCAAATAAAGCCACTATAATTCTTGCGTTATTATCCCTGAAAATATTTCTGAAAGTCTTTTTTATATCGTTTTCCGATATGGTAAATCCTTCCTTTTCTATATTTGTAGAATCCGAAAATAAAGCTAAAACTCCGTTATCTCCGTAATGGGCAAGCCTGTTTATATCGGTTGCGGCGTTTTTTTCGAGAGTCTGGTCGAGCTTAAAATCTCCCGTATGTATTATTGTTCCAACCGGAGTTTTTATCGCAAGACTTGCTCCGTCGATTATCGAATGGGCTACCCTTATAAATTCTATTTCAAAGTCGCCGAGGGTTATAGAGTTACCTGTTTGAACGGTAAATAGCGACACTTTAAAAGGCAGGTCGTGTTCTTTTAATTTTTCTTCAAGTATTCCAAGGGTAAACGGAGTGCCGAATATCGGAATATTAAACTCTCTTAACACATACGGTATGGCGCCTATATGGTCTTCATGGCCATGAGTAAGAACGATGCCCTTAATCTTTTTCTTTTTTTCGGGGTCGTATAAATATCTTATGTCGGGAATTACCATGTCTATTCCCAGCATATAATCTTCGGGAAACATAATTCCCGAATCGACTATTATAATGTCCTTTTCGGTCTCGTAAACCATCATATTGAGGCCGATTTCGCCGAGTCCGCCAAGCGGAATTGCTTTTAACGTAGGCATTTATTTTATCGATTTATTTTAGTTTTGTTCATTAATTTACAACGTCGTTAATTTTATCATCTGATGCTTTTTTATTCAAGGCAATTACTGAAATTACTTAAACCTATTTAAATTATAATGCCGCCCTTATTTCCTCTTCTATCTTTTTAATTATGCCGTCTTCTTTGCCGGACGTTAAACCCTTATTCTTTTCCGATATTTCAATAGGCTTTAAAATATGAAGTTCGACTTTTTGCCCCGGATGTACTGCAAGGCTGTTTTTTCTTAAAATATTTACCGTGCCTTTAATTACTGCCGGCAGGACCGTTATGTTGCCCTGTTTCAGAAACATATTGAGCCCGCCTTTTTTAAAACTTAAAAGTTTTCCGTCCAAAGACCTCGTGCCTTCGGGAAAAATGAGTATAGAGGTTTTGTTTTTAATTAGTTCAGTCGATTTTTTAACGCTTTTGAGGGCGCTTCTTAAATTTTCCCTGTCTATGGGAATATAGCCGAGCCTTTTCATAGAGCGGCCAAGAAAAGGTATTTTAAAAAGAGATGCCTTTGCAATAAATTTAAAATTTAAGTCGAGAGAAGCAAGTAAAACGAATATGTCGAAATAACTCTGGTGGTTTGACGTAATAATATAAGATTTTTGCGGGGATATATTTTCCGCACCAGCGACGTTCACTTTTATCATGCAGGCTTTTAATATGACCTTACCCCATAATTTTGCAATACTCTGGGAGGTATCTACGCTAAAAAATGAGAATATAACGGCTAATATCCCTAAAATTACGGTCAGCACCGAAATAACCGTCCAGCAATACAAACTTAAAAGGAAATCCGTTATCATGCGCTTTCGTATAAAGACTAAATCACTCCCCATTTGTATTAAAGATCGGTTTATTGTTAGAATAAGGCTTCATGAATCTCGGTTGCGACAAGCTCCCCGCTTGAATTCTTAACGGCTAAAATTTTAACCGTTTCACCCTTGGTAAAAGACGAGCAGGAAACGGTTTGCATATTCATCGTGCTTCCGTCGGACATAGGGGCTTTGCATACGGTTGAACTCGTAATAATGCAGCTTGCACCATTATACAGTTTTATGGACGAACTGCTTATATTTTTAATCGTACCGGCAAAAGAATATGTCCCATAAACCGGTTTAACTATGGCAGGACTGCCGCTTACTAAAGTTAATACTGGTTTTGACTTCATTGACAACCGGTTACCGCCTAAAACGGTTGTGGGAATACTTAATATTATAAATGCAATAACAAATAGTCTTATTAAAAATCTTTTTTTTTCAAATATCATCATCTTACTCCTTCCTTATTAATTAAAAATTATACCTTATAAACCGCCGTTCCTGCAAAAGCTGGAACACGTCCTAATATTCCACTCTTCTAAATAAATATTTACGGTAATCCGAACCATGATGTCGGCGTTATGTTGGCAACAGGACCTGGAACCTGCTCCGTAATAACTTTCCCTGTGGAAGTTGTAACGATAAGAGTATTGCCAGATATAACCGGAGCCGACGGCACTCCTTCTCCAAGGTTGATAGATTGTTCCGTAGATGAAGTAGGAGTTGAACCGGAGCCGGTTATAGGTTCCGAAATAGTTCCGTTGCTTTCGATTGCACTTCCCCCATTAGTATAATAAACGGCATAAAGCCGACCTGTGCCCTGTCCGCAAGATGTAGAGGATGGAGCATATGTAGTAAAATATACGATATTATCATAAACTACAGGAGAAGATACGACTCTTTCATTGGTGTGAGGCAAATATATTACCCATCCGACATTTCCGTTAGAAATTACCGATAAATTTGTTGTTGTAGTACTAGTTCCACTTGAATTCGTGCTTGTTACGGTCACGGTTTCACTTGTGTTAGTTGCATTATAAAGATTAGTTTCCGTATAAGGAGCGCCCGACGGACATGTGCCGACCGGGGTTACAGTGGTTTGGCCGGTATCTATGCCTATAAGTTCATTCGTATTTGGACTTGTAGTGTTATTTAAATCTGCCCTGTTACCGGTTCCAAAAAAAAGCCAAAAATTATTAGAAACATCATTTGTGGTCGCCGGCGGATAAAAAATTTTAAGGGGTGAATTGGAAGCAAAAATTCTGCATCCTTTCCAGTTTGATTTCCCGCTGGAATCATACGGCATAGTATAGTCTGGAATATCGAAAGCCCACATCTGCCCGCCTAAATCCCCTACATAAAAGGCCTCAATCCTGCCGTTAGGGCTAAAAATAGGCGAAACAGCGGAAGGTATCGAGTATTTCATATTGGCATCATTTGCACTGTCGAATTTCCATAACACCTGCTCATAGGCATAATTTGGTGTCGTCGTAGAAGAAATATTAACTGGATTTGGCGATGCATAAAGAGCATAAACAGCATTACCCGCCGAAGTCGAAGTAGAAGTATAATAGCCGCCGCCTGTAAACCCCGCATATATTTTAGCATATTCGGGGTCATTTAAAGGATTATTTGCGCAAATCCCGTTCGTGGAAGTAGAATAAGGCAGGCATACATACGATATTACAGGCTTTGACCACGTATATCCCATATTGCCGTCAGGATTGCTGGAAGAGTAAGCGTCGGAAAAATCCCATAACGGGTCAGGATAATTACTGCCTGAAGGGTTTGTAAGACCTAAGGCATAATAACTCATTCCGCCGTTTCTTTCTCCGCCTATTAAGATTGTATGCCAACTGTCATTAATAAATGCGCTGTTAGAACTATTTGCACTGTTAGAGCTAAGAACTCCGTTAACGACAAAAAGATTATTGAAATATACGTCGGAAACGGAAGGCGTAGAATCTACAAAAAAAGGCGTAGAGGAACTTAAAGAATTAGCATACCACTGAGGAAGTTCCGTCAACAAATCGGGAGGAATATAACCAAAAATTTCCTGTCCGTTATTCGCATTAAATCCATGCAGCATTCCGTCGTTTGCTCCGACTACAAGAACCGGAGTACGTCCGCTGTTACTATTTACAAAAGCCTGATACGATGGAACCGAAAAATATGGAAAGACTGAAGGCGATCCTATAAAAACAG